>CAZOBN010000027.1:0-42790 GCA_964577835.1 uncultured Rhizobiaceae bacterium | reverse complement strand
CCAAGCCGAAGCGCGCCGCGCACATCTCAAAAAGAAAATGCAACTGTAATGCTAGCCACCACCATGACCGAAACCGTAGACCTCCAAAGAATCCTTCGTGGATACCTTCAAGATTGCCTAGCGGTGGACTGGGAGTTTCGGACCATCGCGAAGCCCGGCCAGCCGGTCTACACGAAAATTGCGCGGGGCGACCTCGATACTGACCCGGTGGACGCCGACTACGAGGAAGTAAGCGGCTGGCTATCGGACGCGCGGGAGGCTCTTGCCCGCCGTGAGACGCACATGGTCATGACCACAGTGGACAACCTCATGGCCGAATACGGGGTGCCAGAGGAATACCGCAAGGCTCTCGCTATGGGCGTCCTGGCGGCAAACGTGGAGTTGCTTGAGCGGGTGCAAGCTCGCGTCGTTGGGCATGACTGGGAAGACCTCGCAGCGCCACCGCCCGCCGTCCTCCCCTCCTCACCCGCCCCTCAAGAAACCCCTGGCGTGACCTTCTCAGAGTTCGCGAAGGACTATGTTGAGTTCGCCGTGACGGAACATGGTTGGAAAGGGCAGACGAAGGCTCAGAGCGAGAAGACCTTCGCGATGTTTCAAGAGTGGGCGGGCGACAGGCCGTTGAAGGCGTATACGAGGGCGGATACGGGGGCCTTCTACGGGATGCTCAGAAAGCTCCCCGCTATGTATGGCAAGGACAAGCGGTGGCGCGGTCTCACCCTAAAGGAAATCGTTGAGGCATCCAGCGAAGCCCCCTTAGCGCGCCTGTCTATGAAGACGATCAAGCGACACTTCTCCGCCCTCGGAGGCCTGTTCTCCCACGCCGTGCGGATCGGTGCATATGATGGTGGCAACCCTGCGCATGGTTTTGACTTCCCGATGAAGGGCCGCGCCAATGCCGGGCGGGTTATGTGGGAAGGCGATCAACTCAAGAAGCTGTTCGCCTCGCCTGTGTGGACCGGGTGCCATCCTCATTTCCGGTCACAAACCGGAGCGTCGATCATCAAGGACGACAAATTTTGGCTACCGTTACTCGGTCTCTATCACGGAAACCGATTGGAAGAATTCGCGCAGTTGCGACGTGAAGATATCCAACTGCAAGAAGGTATCTGGTTCTTCAATATCAGTGACGAAGGCGAGCGCCAATTGAAGAACGAACAAGCCAACCGCCGCGTGCCCGTTCATCCCTATCTCATAGAGTTAGGGTTTTTGGATTACGTCTCAAGGTTGACAGATGATCCGAAGGCAATGGTATTTCCCGAATTAAAACCGGGCGGACCGGATAAGAAGTTTGGATACTATTTCTCAAAATGGTTCACGGCGTATCGCCGGTCGATTGGTGTTTACCAGGACAAGATGGATTATCATTCGTTCCGGCATGGCGTCACGACGAAGTTATTTGCGGCCGGTGTCGCGCCGTCGATAGTGGATGAGTTGACAGGGCACGAGGGCAAGGGCACCAGCGCTAGCGTCTATAATAAGGGTGCGCCGTTGAAGGATTTGAAGAACGCGATAAGCAAGGTGCAGTGGCCCGAGGTTGAGGGGGCCATGAAAGATTGAAGCAGATCGAAGGGGCAAGCTTCGATTTTACATGTAATTCACTCTCGCTACAGAACCCAATCGCGCATTGCTCTTTGCGGCGGTCAGAGCCAACTTGGAGCGTGATGGTAACCTGCTTCTCACGGGCGTGAGCGATGATCGAAATTCTTGTTGTTCTATTAGGGAGCAAACTCCTCATCAGGATGTGGGATTCATTCGTTCGCGCTGTTGCAGGTTTGGTTGCGCCTTGGCAGGCGAGACGAGCAGGTGCAGTTCATATTGAAATCCACATCCGGGAAATTGTCCTACGCGCGCACGCGGAAAGGCGCGCCGAGGAGATTAAGTGCGGCCTGAGTAGCGCCGTCGACGGTAGACAAGTTGACGGGGTTTGAATGACTGGGGGATACCGATGAAAAAGATTGCACTACTGGCAGTGTTGTTGTGGGCCGAGCAACCCGCGTTAGGACAAACGGTCATCACATGCGGGGCTTCAAAAGGCTACGCCTACTTCCTTGAACAAGGGCTAATAGATAAGTCCAAGTCGGGGTGGACCACGGATCAGCTCTCCGCTGGCTTCTTCGCATTAGATCGCAAGGGGGACAAGTTCGATATTCTGTATAGAGACGCCACAGAGCAATTGAAGAGTGCTACGTCCGAAGGCGCGAGAATATTCCTGCTTGGAGAGAATGCGCCCAACCTTACTGTGCTAGTCGTCTATAGTGAGGTTTTTGAAATATACACGTTTGATCTTCAGGCCAAGGTAGCGGTTTGGTCACACCATAAGACGGGACCGATTACGGCGAAGGCAGCAACCTATCAGGCGAAGTGCCAGTGAAAAAAATACCCCAGGGTGGCTCATGATGGCCTACGGGCTTAACCCTGGAGGCGCGTCGTTAGAGATGAAGACGATCCGAGGGGAACATGATACATTCACGCACGGTTTTCGTTATTGGTGCAGGCTCCGGTTGCGACTACAACATGCCAATTGGGGAAACATTAGCAACGGATGTTGCGAATCGGTTAGACATCCGATTTATGGATTTTTCCCACGAACATACGGGCGACCGCGCCGTGGTGAACGCGCTGCGCCTACATGTGCAACTCAACGGGCAGAGGGGTAACATAACCCCTTATCTTCAAGAGGGGGCGTTGCCAATTTGCGCCGGGGTTCGCTTGTCGAACTCTATTGACACCTTCATGGAAATCCACAGCGACAACGAGAGGGTGCAAGTCTGCGGGAAGCTTGCCATCGCCAATTCGATAATTGAGGCCGAACGCGGGTCGCGGCTGTATGTAGATGCGCACGAGCGGGCTGAGAAGCAATTGGACCTGAGTGGTCTAACTGATACGTGGTTAGTTCGGCTGTTCCGCATCCTGAATTCGGGCGTATCGACAGCCAATCTTCGCGCGCTGTTCGCGAACATCTCCTTTATCAATTTCAATTATGACCGTTGCCTTGAGACGTTCTTTTGTCGCGCAGTTGCTGCCGTATATCAAATGCCGTTGGAGGAAGCCGCTGAGTTCGTAGATGCCAATCTGAAAGTCTTCCACCCTTATGGGAGCATAGGCCCGCTGCCACGGCGAGGCATCAACGGGGCTATCCCGTTTGGAATGGAGTTCGGCTATGAGCCACAACGGCTGCTCGATATTTCGAAGGGCATTCGCACTTACAACGAGCAAGTAGAGGATGGTGAGAATTTGCATGCGTTACGAGAAGCGTTGTCCTTTGCAGACGCTGTTGTATTTTTTGGCTTCGCGTTCCGTCCGCAAAACGTCGAGCTACTAGCACCAGGAATGCCAACAAAGGTGCAACGAATATACGGAACAGCAATTGGAATTTCACCGCCCGACTGTGAGGTGGTTGAGCACCAACTGAGGGAAGCCTTGGATGCGAGACCGGCTGCCGTTTATCTTCGCCCCGACTTAAATTGCGGAGCATTGCTCGACCAATTTTCGCGTAGCTTCACAATGGCCTAAGGCATAGTGCCTTTTTTCCCAAAAATGTCTTTGGGTATACGTCACTTCGAGCCGTCCGGCTTCCCCCCTATGCCCCTCGCGCGCGCACGCACAGAGATGATCGGGCACGCGCGCGGGTGCGCACAGAGATGATCCCGCACCTACCGCCGTGGATACCTCTCAGCCCACCTCACCTCGGCCTGCCGCGCCCCGCACTTCCTGCACCTCAGCCGATCCGCCAACGCTTCTAGCGTGGTGGCCCCCTCAATCACCCGGACGGCATAGCGAGCGCCCAGCCGTGTCTCAATAGACCAAGCCCTAGCGAGGCGTATCGCCGCGCTCCGGTTCCTGTCTCATATGGATGGATGTTGACTTCTGAGACACCCAGGTTCATACATCTAAGACGTTGTGAGACACAGGGAGGCAGGACATGCTCATCGGATACGCGCGGACAAGCACCATCGATCAGGAAGCAGGGCTAGAGGCGCAGCTACGGGACCTTCGCGCCGCAGGGTGTGAGAAGATACTCAGCGAGCAAGTATCTTCGGTTGACGTGAAGCAGCGGGAACAGTTCGCGCAAGCATTCGACTTCATTCGGGAGGGTGACGCCCTAGTCGTGACCAAGCTGGATCGCCTGGCACGCTCTGTAGCTCACCTCATGACGATCCTTGAGGCGTTGGCGACGAAGAAGGCGAACCTTCGCATCCTCAACCTCGGCATAGACACCGGCACGCCTACCGGAAAGCTCATGCTCACCATCCTCGGCGGGGTCGCGCAGTTCGAACGCGAGATCATGCTTGAGCGGCAGTTGGAAGGGATCGCGAAGGCCAAGGCAGCGGGCAAGTATAAAGGCCGGAAGGCCACTGCCAGGGCGAAGGAGGCCGAGATACTGACACTCAAGGAAGCCGGCGTAGGCCCTTCGGAGATCGCCAAGCGGCTCGGGATCGGGAGGGCCAGTGTGTATCGGGTGTTGGGGTAGCTGGCGCGGTGCGAGTATTCAAAACCGCGAATACTAATCATCTATTCACAAGTGGATAGGTCTCTCCTCACCAACTCACTAGAACCTAGAACAGCCAAAGCATCCGAGCAACTAATTTGTGTCGGGACCAAATAATCGGTTTGCATACAATCGTATGCCGCTCATAGACTCCTCCCATCGCCGGCCCACGACGGGACGGCCAGAACCGGGGGACTACCTATGCGCTCACTGTATGTCCGACTGCCTTTCACCCGCCTTGAAGCCTGGGCCGAGTATCCTTCAATCACGCGCGGTCATACGTTCGTGGACACGATGCGCGATCCTGGCACGCTTCATCTCTGGATTGGGCGGCTCTACGCCGTCTTTGGATGGACGCATAAGGCGCCCGAGAAGGAAGCTGCGAAGGCTGCTTGAGGGAGAGAACTGGGGGAGGCCGCGACGTGGCGGTTTCCCTCATTTTTTTGATTACCCCACCCCTACGATAACAACCAACAAAACGGCTGCGGCCAGGAAGCGCATCAATGGAAGACACTGACGTCACCGTCCCCGGCCTCACAGACGGCCAGCCACAAGGGGTTGACGGGTGCCGCCAGGGCCACCTTCGCATCATGCCCGCTAAGGCCCTTTTCCGCGCGCTACAGCGAAGGTTCGCTTGAACCAATTCCGGGACGTTTTCTTTCCTGCGGCTGCTGTGTGGCGCGCCGTCGCCCGCAGGGGCACGCCGATTAACACTCATCTTTGGATAACCACACGGCTGAGGCGAACGGCAAAAACCGCCTCCTACTACATGTTGTGCCGATTGTGCCCCCGACCACACTCACAGCAGCAAGGCCCGCAATACGGCTCTCTTTTTTTCGGCATCCGGGACCAGGTGCTGCCCCTCTCTCATCATCTAAGGATCATCAAATGCCCCCGAAGCTCTACATTGAGCGGCGCGCGGGTTTGCGGAGAGTGCCCTTTTGGGCCAGCCCGGAAACTACGCTCACGCTCCTGACTCTGCGAGACCACTACGCCACACTTGTCGGCCGGCAGGTCTCCACCACCATCATCATCCGCCGCGCCCTCGACGCACTCTCGAAGGGCCTACCGAAGGCCAAGCCAGACGCGGAAATGGCTGCACTCATGAGGCATGTCCGGTGACGCCCAAGCAGGCCCCATCAGGCAAGGCATCGGAGGACGCCTTATGGAAGCTGCACAGCCTCTTGCTCAAGGCGCTCCTCGACGGTCTTGAGAACCCGCCGCCTGGAGGGTGCCGGCCGACCTTCCTTGAAGTCGCAAGGGCCTTCGCCAAGGACAACGGCATTATCTCCGAGGGCGGCACTACGGGCCGCAGCAGCTTGGCGGATCAACTGCGGGAACTGTCTCGGCAACGGGACGAAGGCTAGGCCCGCTTCTCCTTTCTTGTGTCTGGCTGCTGGGACCGCAGACCCGTCCCGGCCGGCACAATCCATCTTTGACTCTGAATAAGGATGAACCGATGACGGTTGAACCTACGCGCTTTGTCGAGGCCATGACCGGCCATTGGCAAGGCGCTCTACGCAACGTGCCGAGCGAAGCCCTCAAGGCTACGTGGCGGCAGATGGCAACGACCTTCAACGACCAGATAGCGGCCTGCGGGACACCCTTAGGGCAACGCTGGAAGGTGTTGCAGCCCGCCACAGGGACAGGCAAGTCACAGGGCACCGCCCTCTACTGCTCAATGATCCCCGAGATCAATCACCCCGGCGTGTTGATCGTGACGCGCTTGAAGTGTCAGGCCGACGAACTGGCGGAGACCATCAACAAGCTCGCTGGCAAAGACATTGCTGCTGCATTCCACTCGGATAGCGAGCGCCACGTTGCGAGTCTCGCGTTTGTGCCCGTGTTGATAATCACGCATCGCGCATACGAGCTTGGCCTTGACGCCATCAACAAAGGGCAACCTGAGCGGTCAAACTGGTCCGCCTTCACTACATGGGAAGCAAGCAGTCGGAAACTTGTGATTATCGACGAAGCTCTAGACATTGTAGAGGAAGCACAGATCACGGCCGAAGACGTGCGGGTTTTGCGAAGTATCCTGCCTATCGACATTGCGCAGCGATTCCCTTCGCAGATGGCGGCGCTTGATATGGTCGAACAAGTCTTGACCAAGATGGCCCTGGTAGCGAAGGCGCAAGAACATGAGAAGGTTCTATGGCGCGGTGAGATGCCGTTGCCGGAAGGTCTCGACTTCACTCCGCTGCGCCGTGCGTTGCGGGAGGTGAGACTAGACCACAAGTTGCTGCGCAGGACTGACCTGGGAGAGAACAAACGCCTAGCTCAACGCTACGATGAGATCATCAAGAACGTTCACCTGACCCTATCCAACTGGAATTTTTATGCCAAGAAGATGGCGCAGCACACGATGAACACCGCTCGCTTGATCGTCCCCGAAGACGTGACAGGCGCGATTGTTCTTGATGCCACCGCGTCTAGCAATCTCATCTACCAATTGTTTGAGGAGAAGGCGGACGTTCTACCAGCGCCGGCCAATGCACGACGCTATGACAACGTGACGCTACATGTCTCTAAAGGCCACGCCGTGGGGAAGGTCGCAATGGCGAAGGTCGCACCTCAGGAAGCCAGCAAGCTCCTTGCCAATCTGGCGACTACGTTAGGCCGAGACCGGAAAGTATTCGTCTGCTGCCATCACCGGATAGAGCCACACGTCATCGCCTGCGAACACCCCTTCAAGGCACTCGACGCGGGGCATTGGGGGGCCATTGACGGGCGCAATACGTGGGAGAACTTCGATACCGCAGTGATCTTCGGTCTTCCGTATCGGGACAATATTTGGTCCGCCAATTGCTACATGGCGCTGCAAGGTTTGCAGTCTTCGGCATGGCTTCAATCGGAAGGGGATCGACCGTTCAAGACCCATCGAGATATTCGACACGCATTGAGCGTCGGACAACTTGTGGTCAACATCGTGCAAGCGGTGAACAGGGTGCAGTGTCGTCGGGTGATCGACGGCGAAGGCAACTGCCTACCTACCGACGTGTTCATCCTCCTACCTGGAGACAGGACCGGCGACGAAGTGTTGAGCGGAGTCGTTGCCAACATGCCGGGCATCAGGGTTGCCGACTGGCAATACGACCATGCCAAGAGGAAGGCTCGACGCTCCAATCATGAAGAGTCGCTAGCTCGGTATGCCGTATCATTGTCGCCCGGTAAGCGGGAGGCGAGCAAAATCCGGGGTGAACTGGCGATCCCCTCCGCGACCTGGGAGCGGTTGACCAGCAAGCTCCGAGACCCGTCAACAGGCCTCTACCAACGCCTCCAGGCCGCAGCGTGCTTCTACACGGTGGAGCGGGCCGGAAGAACCGAACGCGGATACCTCGTAAAGGGGTAGCCGATTTGGGACCATCATTTGGCCTAATAAATACTATTGGATTTGGTGATGGTCTCACGCTCCCAGCTTACTAAGGGAGACGGGCTACGGGGCGGTGTAGTCGCCCTACCCCCGCAGTGAACCCCCTAGTGAACCCCTCTACCAGCCCCTAGCCGGCCCGCCGCCCAGCCCATAGGCTACCGGGCAGGCCCCGCTACAACCCACCTCAAAGGAAACCCTCACACATGACCGCTAGGACGCGGGCGAACCACCGCGCGCGTAACGTCCTCAAACGATGCTCCGAAGACCGCTGCGAGAAGCGGCGCATCCACACTCAGAGATGGTGCGCGGGGCACGCCAAGAAGGTCCGCCTCTATGGGTCGCCTTCCGGTCGCCCGCTGACAGTTGCCGAGCTTCGACCCTACAAGGATGAGTGGAAGGACTTCTTTCTTCGCCATGCCGAGACTCCGCAGATGGCCGCAGCGATCCAATTCTTCAACGACCTTCTGTCTCTTGGTCGAGTAGGCGACGGCCTCACTCAATTCCAGCTTCATAGGCTAAGGAGCCAAGGGGTCTCGGGCGTCGAGGCGCTTCAATGTGTCGCGTCGGTATGGCTGCTCTCACGTGATCGGCCGGCACTGCTGCCTGACAATCGGCAATTGACCATGGCGATAGGGGCACAACTCTTCAAGCTCCGGCCGCTCGAAGCCAGGACAGTCATCACGCGCAAGGGAAAGATGGAGCGGGTCTACGTCCCTCCGCCTGCCGTTGCGCGTCGTGAAGTCGGAGAACTTGTCCGCGCCAAGCTCGGAACATTCTTCATCAGGGTCGAACAGGCCATGACTGAGGAACGAGACAAGGCCCGCGCAACTGCGATGGTTCTTGCGCAACCCTTCACCACCCCCTCAAGGGAACCTCACGAATGACCCTAGCTGACAAGCTCCTCCACCTCTTGAGCCACAAGGACGGCAAACCTTGCGACATCGCGGACTGCCCACGACGGCCCAAGCCCTTCGACCACCCTCCGCTGCAAATCAAGTCGCAGAGTGAACAGGCCGCACCCGCGCCTGACTATCCCACTACACGCGTAATCTCACATTAAATAGGAAATCAAAAATGACACAGAATGAAGATGACTTCTCCCACATGGACCAACGCATCAATGAAGCGGGGCAGGCCGCCTTCGGCCGCCGCACCCTGTCCATCCCCGTTGGTGGAAACTCGCCGACTGCCTACTCGAACGACAAAAGCCGCGTGAGCCGTGCGGTCTTCAATGCTGACGGCAGCATCACCACGACTCAGAGCGGCGTTTCCCGTGGCATGGTTGATCCTGGCGTGAAGGACAGCGGGTCGCCCTTCGCAACTATCCGCGACAGCAACAATCTTCGCGTCATTCAGCCTAGCGAGTTGAACTACGAGAGCGTAGTGACTTTGCGGAACGGACAGACGATGAAGCTCCGCAACGCGGTAGACGCTGGCTACGTGACTCAGCGCGCGGACGGTAGCTACGTTGGCGCCTTGGGTGAGACTCAAAAAAAAATAGATGAACCCGAGATACACGACGATTTGAAGCTTGAAGCCTTCCCCACGGAGAACCGGGCAGCCGACATTGCCATGAGTGAGATCGTCGAGACCACGCAGCCGACCACTCAGCTTGCAGCCATCGAAGACCTCATCGGGCAAGGTGAGATTGGCGAGCATAACCTTTCGCAAATCGCGGCCCAAATGGGAGTTGAACCGGAAGCCGTAAACGAGAAAGTTCAACCCATCATCGAAGCGTTCACGCAGCAGGCTAACTCGCTTGTTGCCGACTACGGTGTTGACCCTGACTCCGTTTGGGCATGGGCACACGCGAACTGCTCGGAGCCTCTTAACAAGGCGATGCACCGACACGGCACGATGCGTCAGACGACCGGTTATCATGGCGTTGTCAAAGCCTACATCGCTGCGCTCGATGAGACCGCACCGGACGCGATCTTAAACGCAGACTTTGGACCGGGCGTCTCAGCGCGAAAGGATCACAACGGAAAGATCATCATTCGTGCCGGGTCTCACGGTGAGATGCCTTGGAAATCTGCCGTCCGTGCTGGCCTCATCAATCTCAAGAAACGATGAGCAATCAAGATGAGGAGCGCCGCTACAATGCTGAGGAGGCGGCGCGCCTCACTCGCCTCTACGACGATTACTACGGATGGGCGAAGAAGGCGAAGATTCCCGACCGCGATCAACCGGAAGACGGCATCTACAGGAAAACTTTCGTCTTCCCCTCAGAATGGGGTGAAGTGACCGAGCGGACGCACTGCGTAAGCCCCAACGGTCTCCCTTGCGAAGGTCTCCTCCTCAAGAAGCACGGATGGGTGAAGCGGTTCACCGTTGGCATCCAAGGCTTCGACTGACCACAACCCCAAATCAGATTGGAAAAGAAAACTAAATGGCTTTCTCTTACGAGGATTTCTTAGGCAACGGCGTGACTACGCAGTATGCCGTGAACAAGCCCTATATCAACCGCGCCCATATAACGCTGACAGTTGACGGAGTGGCGCAGACGATCACTTGGATCAATGCCTCTCTTGTCTCCGTCGCAGTGGCACCAGCGAACGGCACCGTTGTTCGCGTCAAACGCACAACCCCCTCAACGGCCCTCACGAATTTCTCTAACGGCTCCTCGCTGGGCGACGAAGACCTCGACCGCGTCCTTACGCAGTCCCTCTACATCAATGAAGAGTCAGCCGACACCGCTGCCGACTCCTTGAAGGTTGCCGCAGATGGCACCTTTGCTGCCGGCTCTCGCCGCATCTCCGCGATGGCCAATCCTACGGCCGCTCAGGACGCAGTGACGAAAGCCTACGGCGATGCGAACTATGGTGGCGCTGTGTCCGCCGCCGCCATCGCCGCGAAGGATGAGGCCGTGGTGGCGAAAGACGCTGCCGTGGCGGCGAAAGATCAGGCAGTAGCGGCGGCTGCGGCGCTTCCCACACCGGTAGCCAGCACGTTCATTCAACGCAACGCCGGCAACACTGCGTATGACACGAAGACGGCGGCTGATGTTCTCACTACAATTGCCGCCGCCCCCACCGCGCGCACGATCACCGCTGGCGTGGGGTTGGCTGGAGGTGGCGACCTATCGGCGAACCGTTCCTTAGCGGCGGACGTTGCCTCGCAGGCTGAGGCGGAAGCTGGAGCCTCGGCGGCGAAACTCATGACCCCGCAGCGGACGGCGCAGGCGATCACCGCTCTGGCTGCCGCTGGAATTGGTGCGGTGTCCGCGCAGGTGTTCGCCACACCAGGAGCCAATACCTGGACCAAGCCTGCCGGCGTTAAGTTCGTGAAGGTGGTTTGCGTCGGTGCCGGTGGCGGGGGCGGAGGCTCCGTGAATATCGCCGGGGCAGGCGGAGGCGGAGGCGGCGGGTATTCGGAAAAGATCATCGACGTTACAGCCTTAGCATCGGCTACCGTTACGGTTGGCGCCGCTGGCGCAGCCGGCAGCAGTGCCGGTGGAGCCGGTGGAGCCGGCGGAGATACCTCGTTCGGCGCGTCGTGTATTGGAAAGGGCGGAGCCGGGGGTGCTGGACGAACCACGACGGCGGCTTCCGTCCCCGGAGGAGCGGGAGGCATTGTCGGCACTGGCGATGTGTCCATAGCCGGGCGACCCGGTTACGCTGGTCTTAACCCGTCCAATACATTTATCCATCATGGCGGCGGCGGTGACACCGCACTAGGATTCGGTTATGGCGGCCGGCCCACGCAAACCACCGGCGACGTGGCCGGTGCCCCCGGTGTCGGTTACGGCGGGGGTGGCGGCGGCGCCCTCTTTAGCAGCGTTAGTCAAGCCGGCGCCACCGGTGCGGCCGGTATCTGCATCGTCTACGAGTTCAAGTGACAGTGTAGCGCTACATCATCAAGACTTATTAGCGAGCTTGATGGCGGCACCCCCTAAAGCAAACTTCGGCCCGACCTTGACTGGCCCTGCGGGGCACTTGGAAGGAGAACCGAGGGGAGCTTTAGGGGTAGTGACGTAGCCCCGAATACCATCGTATGCTGGAGATAGCTGCCCCTTGTGAGAAACAACCAAGGACATCGTTCATGGATCGCGTATTGACTATTTTCATGCAGGTGTGGGTTGCGCTCATCGTTCTAGCGCATATCATGGGGATAGTTGGTCAATTCTACTTGCACGGCTTCGAGGCCGGGCTTGCCTACATCCAAGACACTTACAGCCCGTATAACGTCCTCAACTACATCGTCACGGTGATTACACTGCTACCCGCCATCGGCGCTTATCAATGGCGTCAGAAACGCCGGGCAAAGCAGGCGAGCATCTAGGGTCGGATATGAAGAAGATGTTTTCGCTGTTCGCTATCGCCCTTGCCCTTCCATGGTCTCGCCAGACGCGCCTCTATGAGCGCCTGTCCCAAGTCCTTCCCACCGGCCTCAACCGTCGCCAGCACGCGCCCGTATTGGTCCACGCCGTTCTGTTTGATGATGACATTGCCGCGCGCTAAGAACTGCTCAGTGAAGACCCTCGCCTGCTGCGCCATCTTTCGCTCTGCGTCACACTTCCCGTCAATCTCTGGCGCGTCGATATTGGAAACGCGGAACGTGGCGCGGAATGTGTCGCCATCATAGTTCTTGAAGCCGCGATCAGTGGCATATGCCGGCGAGCACAGCAGAATGAGAAATAGCGCGGCGCGGATCATCATTCTACTTCACCGGTAATTGCAACGACCGCTACGCCGGCTTCCCTGAGCGCCGACACTGCCTCCTCAATGCGTGGCTTCATCATCAGCCAGTTTTTCGGATCAAGGCCCTTCATCCGGCACATTGCGCGGCAGGCGCGCTCAACCCATTCTTCGTCTGCCATGGATGCCCCCCCCCCGTCTTGCTCCCCCATTCTCCCCACAAGATTCCTACCGAAAGGCTAATTTGTCCAACGGATGATTAAGGCCGGAAACCAGGGGGGTTTTCCTTCGTTTCTACGACATGCTGCCAAAGACCCATAAAACCATTCTGCAACTCATGGCGACCAGCCAGAAGTTACGGACAAAAGCCATCACGTCAGAAGTGGACGCGTGGATTGGCCACATGCACATTGACGCCGATCTGGTGAAGGAACTGGAGCGCGACAAACTGATCCGATGCAGCGCGGTTTGGCACAAGAATTGGGAGCAAGGAAAACTCTGCGATTTCGAGTTGACCGATAAAGGCCGCGAGGCAGCCCATTAGTTGTCTCTAAGCCGCTTCCTAACAATCTCCGCCAGTTTGATCCAATCCATGTAATTGGTCAGCGGCCCGCTGGTTTTCTTCCGCCTTCTTGTCGTAGAGCCAGAAGCCGGCATCCTCCATTCGGTCAACAATGGCTAGCGCCAGGGCGTTCTCAGTTTTGGCTTCTAGGTCGGCGATGACGGCCTTGTTCGGCGGTTTAGGCATCGTCGCTCCTGTTAGTGGGCTCTGCAACTATTCGTCTCGTTGACCATATCTATAAATGCGGCGGAGACATCCACGATCTTCGGGAAAACAGTGAGGTAAAAACTCCCCACAACCGTAACGACTGCCAAAGCGACAAGCAGCCCTCGAAGAGTAGCGAGCCTAATTCCAATATCGAGATAAGGGCCAGCAAGAGCCCTCCAGGCTTTCTGCAAAGCTGAACTTAATGCGATGATCCAAACCAGGAGAAGCAAGGCCGCAACGACTCTCGCGAAACGATCTCCTGAACACTCTGCAAGCGCAGAGACCACCCCTAGGACGATCAGCCAAGACGCCAGTTTGAAGCATTTGTCCGCCGTCTCCCAGCCGTCCAGCCGCCGCCACCATTCCACAGCGTTTCCTTTTCTCATCCGGTGTAAATGGTCCGCAATAATTGTCGGGGACGATTGACACCCCGCCACAATTGCTCCCACAATGCTCCCACGTTAGCCGTTTCGGTCGCGAAAAATCTAAGGAATCAAGCGGTTCTCCCCTGCCCGGCTGCGCCTCCTAGTCCCCCAGCCATTCCTTCCAGAGCGAACTCCGTCTCTGTACGCCCGCGCCGAATCACCCACCTAGCGCGATACTCGCCGCGTAGACGTTGTTCCCGTGCGAGAATACCGACCATCGGCTGGAGAACGGCCCGCCTTCTGATCCGACAGCGAAACGGAAGGTTGTGCCTGTTGAGGCGCCGGTCACGGTCAACTTCGCGTGTACCGACGCAGCCGCTCAAGGAGGCGGAACTTCGGCGCTGCGTATGAGGATGGCATTGTGATCTCCACCGGCTCTCTACCATCCATCGGAAACCAGCGAATTCCCTTCTCCGAAACTTCGTAGCTCTTCGCTGCCATACTCAGGTTACGGACATAGGTCATCGCCTGGCGGTTCGCCAGCGTGAAGAACTCGGGCAAGGCGGCGGTGGCGTTCTGAATTACTTCCACATCTTCAAGCACCCGCGCGAGTCGTCGAGCATGCGCCTTAAAACGATCGCTAGAGATCACGTCCGTGTCCTTGATGGCGTAGAACTCCAGCAACTCGCCGAGTTCGGCCCTGACGCGGTCGAGAAGCGAGGGCAAGTCGAGACTCGGCGTCATGATCAACGCCCCGGCGATGTTGCCCCTCTTCTTAATCCTCTTCCGCCTCACGCTGTTACCGGAGTAGTCGGCCAGTTCTTCATCCCAAACCAACTGGCCCTCGTCGTGCAGAACCGCTCCCGCAATAAATTCGTAGAGACTCGGACACGCCGCGCGGAAGTGGGCGCGGAAGTCTGCACACTGGCGGACCGCTTTCATCGCCGCCGACGCGTTCACTTCGTCGGAAAGTTCGGGGATGCTCGCGGCGATGAGATCGAATTGCTTCAACTGCTCGGCGCGCCGTTCCAAGGAGTCGAATTCCATCTTCCGCCCGGCGATGTCAACGCCGAGGCGCTTCGGACAGCAGACCCATCCGACCGAGCGGACCATGTCGTCCGAATACTTGAAGAGGCCACCCTCGTAGTGATTCAGCTTCTGGCAGTAGCAACACCAGATCATGCCGCGCCTCAAGCCCCTCCGATGAGGAATCGCGTAGCGACGAATGATCTCCACCAGTTGAAGACCCGGATCGGGTCGGCTGCGGACGTAATTCTCAACAGTCTCTGGCGAGTCCGTCGAGAAGTTGTGTCGACGCAGGTCGGCGTCGGTAAAACGGCTAGGCACCGGGAGCTTTGCAGCTTCCGCCATGTGATCCCCCATCGAATTGCCGGAAGGGAACGAGTTACAGGCAGTCGATTAATTTAGCGGAACGCGGCCCAGCAGTCAACCATATGTTGGGGTCGCTGGCCTTAGATTCACAAGATTTAGTTGCCGCTGTACCGCCAGCGGGCGTTCGACCGGTGGAGCAAAGTCCGCACCAGACTGCTTCCACAGCCATTCCTTCCCGAGCGAACTCCAGCACTCGGACCATATCCACCATCGCCACCAAGACCGGCACCTGGGCGACCACGACCTACGCCGGCGGCGGCGTGTTCTGGGGCATCACCCACGCCCGCGAGGACGCCATCACCGGCGCCGCCGACACCAACCAGCGCTTCCCGGGCCAATACTTCGATATCGAGAGCGCGCTGCACTACAACACCGCCGCAGCCGGTCATGGAGGGATATCAACCGCGACGGTGCGTCCATCGCGAGATCGCCAGACGAATCGTGCGGCCGCTTCAGTGTTTAGAGCGGGGAGGCGCGGCGTCTCGGTCCTCGTAGTCGAAGTCGTCGGTGACTTCGATGGCGAATTCCGGCTTCTGGCCGGGACGAATCGCGGTGATGTAAACATCCTCGCCGCGGATCTCGTAATCCAGGATGTAGTCGCCGACCACAAGAGAGCGCGTCTCGCGAACGGGTAACCCTTCCTTTTCGAAACCCATTTGCGGAAACAGGCCGAGGTTCTTGCGCGCTTCCACCAAGCGGGACAGGAAGGCCTCCGCTGCCGGCCGACTTCTTTGCCTGAGGTAGTGCGCTTCGTTTCTCAAGTAGACCCGGGCGGGACCCGACAGCCGCACCTTTGCCATCAGGCAACTTTTCCGCGCACGATCTCCTCGATCTCGCCGAGCACATCATCCATGTCGTGGACGTCACCCGCCGCGATCGCTTCACGCCCCTTGATGACGTTGAGAATGTCGGTCCCTTCTCCGGCGAGATAGTGGCGAAGCGCGCGCACCATCACCCAACTCCGGGTACGGTCGGACGCCTTCGCGATCTTTTCGATATCGGCAAGGACATCCATAGGAACCCGGAGCGGAATCGGGTCTGAAAGCTGCTGCTTGACCATGGCTGACCTCCATTTGTTATACACTGTATAACAAATTGCCCATCGAGGCAAGTCCACACTTGCGGCGACTGGTTGGGCCTATTTTGACAAGGAGTTCAGGGAGAATCTTCCGCGCCAGACAGCTTGCGCAGCCAACCATTCCGCTGCTAAACCCGTCTCTGACGGCGCGGTGGAAATTCGCGCCAGATTTCCGCAGCTTGCGCGGCGGTCAGCCCTCTCTCTGGCCGGCTCGGGCTCCAATAACGGCCCTGGATTGGTGCTATTCGCCTGGTTTTCTCCAGCGAGCATTCGCGCACTCCACATCTTTTATGGAGATGAGCTGCCCTGTTACCGCGAAAAATGGCTTTACCGATGGTCAACCTGTCGGGACTTGTATCCATTCCGATCGTGTCGCCGGCTGTGTCGCGCAATATCTGCGTCATAAGGCAGAAAGGCGCGGGCTTGGCGCCGCCGGCGCAACGCTTCCTGAGCGTCCTGACCAAGGTGGTGTCGGAGCTCAGGCAGGACAAAGGCTGATGCCCCCATAGCGATGATCCGTCACCTGCCCTGCGCACGCGGCAGAGCGGAAAAAGTCGCGAAACATTTCGACGAGTTGAAGACGTGGGATTCCACGTAGTCGATGATCTCGACACCGTGATTCAGCTCCGCCATCGCGCCCGCCAAGCAGATCCAATTCAGGAATTCGTTCTGGCCCGACTGCTCGATCTGTTCAAGATCGAGCCGCGCCCAAGCGCCGTAGTCGCCGCGCTTCAATTCTTCAAACCGCCGCCGATCGGCCTCAATATCCGCATAGAGCCGCTGGTGCTTTTCCGTCAACGAGGCGTGCGACCAGCTCGACGAGCCGATCAGCGCGACGCGCCAGGGGCTCGCCTTGAAAAACCGCGCGACCGCACGGCCGATATCGAAGCAGCGGCGCGGCGTGGGCGATGGTGGACAGCGGATCTTCTGCCTCGCCGCCGTCGTCATGATCTGACTGCCGTAGCAATTGATGTGAAACGGGATGACGGGATAGGAGAAGCCCGTCCGGTCGTAGTCGAGGAATAAGACGGTGTTGGTGAAGGCGTGGGATAGGCCGCGCTCCGATCGGGTCTCAAAGGCATAAGCCGGATCGAATTGCTCGATCAGGAGGTGCCGCACCAGCCTTTCGGCGGCTTCGCGATGGCCCCGGACCACGATATCGGTATCCGGGGGCAGATCCCAGGAATTGCGGTCCGTGCGAAACGGGCCGCGGCTTCCATTGGCGAACGGCTGTGACGTGATCTCGTCGAAGATATAGACGCAGAAGGCCGGTATGCCGTCCTTGCGGAAGTTCTCGTATTGGTCGTCGCCCCAGATCAGGACCAGGTCGGGGTTGAATCGGTCCAGCCGCTGGCGCAATTCGCGATAACCAGCGAGCAACCGCGCCTGATGGGCGCGCGCCGCCGAAATGCCGTTGTCCGCACCGAATTCAGCCAGCATCGCAGCCGGCCACCGGCTGCGATCTTCGAAGAGCTCGCGTGGAAGACGGCCCTTCTCGACGTTGCTTTCCAGCATGCGCGGCCAATATTCGGCGGGCACGAGGGGTCCCGGATAGTGGCTCAAACCAAGCCCTAGGATTTCCGCCATAGCCGCCCCCCTCGCCGTAGCTGGTCTGGCGCCTTCTCACATGGCATCGGCGAGATCCGGGCGCCCAGCATCATCGCACGTCGTTGTTATATTCGAATGCCGGCATCTTCGACGCCACCTTGGTGCCCTTGAGCGCTTCCTCGTAGTCGGCCCGGATGCGCGGATCCTCGTCCGGGTATTCGATCAAGGTGCCGCCCTCGCGATAGGAGACATAGACGCCGGGCACGCCGTCGATGATGCGGGAGCCCGACCGGCGGAAGCCCGTCGGGTTCCTGGCGCTGCCGCCCGGCCGGAAGGCGAGCTGCCGCGCCGTTTCGTCACCGGTGTTGAAGTGCTGGTGAAACCATTTGGTCGGCGGGCTGAACACCGAGTAGGGCCCCCAGTCGACGCGCACCACCTGGCTCTCGAAATTGTTCTGGTAGGGTCGCACGCCGATCTCCTGCGGCCACATCAGGCTATAGCCGATGGACCGCAGAATGAGCAGGATGGCGCCGCCCTGATGGTGGTGCGCCTTGTGATACTTGCCGACCGCCCATTCGGTGAGATGGCCGGCGAAGGAATTCTCCGCCATGTCGAAGATGGTGATCTTGACGCCCGCGCCCTTCTTCTCCTGGGCGTCGACCAGGGCCTCGGCGACATTGTTGATGAAGTTGGTCTGCCAGACGACGCCGGTCCCCTCGAGATGACGCTGCTCGCGGGTGAAGTAGTCCTGGTCGTCCGAACTGAACCGGTCGGCGAACGAGTAAGGGTTGTTGAAGATGAAGTCGGTGTTGTGGAACAGGTCGATGATCATCGGCGCGTCGTTCACGGCGAGATAGATCACCGGCTCGTTGCCGCCGTTGAAGATCTGGTACCAGGTGTTCAGCGGCGGCGAGAAAAGGCTGAACTCATCCCACTCGAAGGTGCGCTTTTGGTCTTCATGGCCGTGCGCCCAGACCCGGGTGGCGCCGTTTCCCTGCAGGATACAGATGAGCTGCTGATAGAGGTGCCGCTGCGGCTTGGTCGTGCCGCCCGGCGGGATCTCGACCACCTGCATGCCGGAAAACCCTTCCAACCCGACGAGGTCGATGAACGCGGCGGGTGTCCCGGTCATGGCCCAAGGGCGGCGCTCGATGGCACGGACGTCGAATATCCCGTAACCGCCGTGCACGGGAATATTCTGCTCTTTCATCCAGCGTTGATAAGCCGTCACTCGCATTTTTTGCTCCGTGCCATCGTCAGAGGTGTTCAAAGGCCGAGAAGCTTCTTGGCCTTCTCGAAGGCCGCGTCGCGCTGCTCGATCACGAACTTGTATTCGTAGGTGTCGACGTATTCCTTGCCCTCCTCGGGCACCGTGTAGGGGGGCGCCCAAGAATGATCGACATCCTTGCGCAAGGATGGCGAGCTGGTCGCCTTGGCGAAGATCTGCAGACCCTCCCGGCTCGCCATCCAGTTGACGAACAGCTTGGCGGCGTTCGGGTTGGGCGCCTTGTTCATCAGCCCCATCATGCCCCAGCCGCCCGACAGCATTCCGGGGCCGTCGGTCGGGAAGATCGGGACGATCGGGTATTTCAGCTCCATGAACCGCTTCAGCTCGTTGCTGTCGGGTCCGACGACGATCGGATAGGTCCCCTGCGCCAGCCACTGGATCGGCTGACGCTGCTCGCGCGAGATGAAGGGCTTCTGGTCCTGGTAGAGCTTCTTGACGAAATCCGGACCGAAGAACAGATAGAAATAGCTGGTCAGCGACGCCCCCGATCCGCTCAGCGACGGGTCCTTGGCCGCGATCTTGCCCTTCCACTTGGGATCGAGCAGGTCCTTCCAATTCTTGATCTCCTCCGGGCGCACCATGCTCGTGTTGATGGCGAGGTTCGGCGTCGTGTAGCGCAACAGGCGCAGGATGTTGCCCTCCGGATCGCCGAACCACAGATGATTGCCCGCCCATTTGCTGGTATCCGTCACGTCGGGATCGACCAGCACCGGCTTGATCGGGTCGAGCCAGCCGCCTGGCTTGAAGGTCAGGAGCGGCGTGTCCGCGCCGCTGATGAACACGTCGAGAAGATAGCGTCCGGCGGCCCGTTCGGCGCGCACGCGCGCACCAGATTTCGAGCTGCCGCTGCTGATGTAGTTGACCGAAATGCCGTATTTCTCGGTGAAGGCCGCCGTCAGCGCGCTGCGCACGGCGTCGATCGGCGGTCCGTCGACGGCGACCTGTCCCTCGGCCTTGGCCGCCTTGATGAGCTCCGCGAAGGCTGCGGGATCGCCCGTCTGCGCCGATGCGGCGCCGGCGGGCATGCAGGCCAGCGCGGCGAAAACCGCAGTGACCTTCGGTAGCACAGTCATAAGCGTCTTCCACGGTTCCCAGGCAGTCATAGCGGTCTCCTCATCGTTGGCGGCGTTGGTCCGACGGCTAGTCTTTTCCGATGCGCATTCCCACTTTGCGGCCGAGCATCGCCATGAGCGCGGCCATGGCGGCCATGATCACACCCACCACGGCGCCCTTCTCGATCGATCCGTTGCCCGTGTAGTCGAGCAACAGGATCGACAGCGGACGCGTCTGCGGCGTTGATAGAAGAATGACCGTGCTGATGTCGCGCACGCAGCCGATGAAGGCGAGAATGGCCACCGTGACGGCGGTCGGCGCGAGAAGCGGCAGCAGGACCCGGTAGTAGATCTGCCACCAGCTCGCGCCCGAGGCCTTTCCCGCCTCCTCCAGCTCGATGCTGATGTTGAGGATGCCGCTCTTCATGAGATTGACCGCGATCGGCATCTCCTTGAACAGCATCGCCAGCACGAGGCCGGCGAGCGAGCCATAGAGCAGGTTGAGGACCGGCGTGCCGAGATAGGCCCACAGCATGGTCAGGCTCAACAGGATGCCCGGGAACGCCCAGGGCAGCCACACCGCGATGTCGAGCAGGTCGCGGCCGCGCAGGGTCGTGCGCACGATCAGGTAGGCGACCAGCGAGAAGAGCAGCACCGCGAAGAACGCCGTGGAGAGCGCCAGCTCGAGGGTGTTGATCACCGAGGACACGAACAGGTGGTCGGCGAACACGCCGCGCCAATGCTCGGCCGTGAAATTGAAGCTGCCGTCGGCGTGGGTCACCCCGAACACCTGCATGAGCGAGCCGAGCAGCAGAGTCACCATCGGCACGATGACGGCGGCGAAGGCGAAGAGCAGGCAGAAGGCCGTGGCCACCGGCCGCCAGCGGCCGAGATCGACCGGCTGGCGCGCCGTGGACTTGCCGGTCACGGTGGCGAAGCTCTTGCCCTTCAGGAACCGCTGGTAGATCAGCGCCAGCACGAACAGGAGCGCGACGAACGGCACGCTCAGCGCCATGGCCGGCGCATATTGCGGCGGCTCGTAGATCGCCAGCTCCTGGATCTTCGTCGCATAGACGCGGATGCCGGCGGGAATGCCCAGCAGGAGCTCGACCTCGAAGGCTTCGAGGCTACGGATGAGCGTGGCGATCGAGGCCGTCAGCAAGGCGGGCGAGATCAGCGGCAGGACGACGCGCGTGAACGACTCGAACCCGTTGGCGCCGCACATGCGGGCGCTTTCCTCGAGCGAGGGATCGAGCGAGCGGAAGGCCGGGCCGAGCAGGATGATCATGATCGGCACCGTCGAGGCGGTGAGATGGACCCAGGTGATGCCCCAGTAGGAATAGGCGCTGAACAGCGGCTGGGTGAGGCCGAAATTGTCGCGCAGGAACACGTTGATCCAGCCGGCCTGCGGGTCGATCAGCAGCATCCAGGCCATGGCGGTGGGCAAGGTCGGCAGGAAGAAGGCGATCCAGAAGAACAGCTCGATGCCCTTGCGCCCCCACACGTTGGTCCTGATCAGCAGCCAGGCGAAGACGCAGCCGAGCACGACCGCGAGCGGCACGCGCATGAAGGACAGGAGAAAGGTATCGCCGATCGCCCGCCAGATCGACGGGCTGGAGAACGCCAGGACCCAGCCCTCGGGCCCCCAGGTCGCCACCTCGCCCGGCAGCGAGGTCCGGAAGCTGTTGACGGCGGTGAGAATGACCGGCGCCAGGGCGACGATGCTGATGAAGAACACGAACAGGGTGAGCGTGCCGGTGCCACACCGGCGCCACGCCTCGCCGGTCGGCCGCGTGATCGCCTGCAGCCCCCGCCGATATACGAGTTCGTTTGCGCCCACCGACTGCGTGTCCCCTGCTACCAATTGGCGACGTCCCGGTATTCGTGCTGATGGCGCAGCGCGATCTCACGGTCCTCCCGGGACGAGTCGAGAATCGCAACGCAGACCTCGAGGGTAGCACGGCCCCACTCGGCGTCGAGGAACGGCTCGCGTCCTTCCTCGATGGCATGGGAAAGCTCGAGCAGCTCGGCCGCCCCGCGGAAATACCCGCCCTTGCAGGGAATTTCGCGGCGGCCATCCTTGTCGTAGACATAGACGCCGTGCGGAGACTGACGGATGACGCCGCGCTCGCAACTGACGACCGTGATGCCGAAGAACGGCTGGGCGCGCAGCGCCTTCTTGTCCTCCCAGCCGTAGGGCGCGCGCCCATAGGGATCGCCCTTGAGCACGAACTGGAATTTCTCCTCCGGCGTCATGGCCGCGTTGCGGCGCACCCGCGGCATGATGGAGTCGGCGTTGAGCATGCGATAGCCGCTTTCACCGATGCCCCAGGTCAGCTCGGCCGCGTCGAAGTAGCCCTGGGCGTTGAACGCCAGGGCCGCCGATGCGCCGTCCTCGAAGGTCAGCAGGGCATTGTAATCGCTCTCGGTCTCGGGATAGCCGGGCTCGTGGCGGCCGGCCACGGCGCGCACGCTCTTGACCGCGCTGCCCGCCAGATAGCGCACCATGTCCACCTGATGGGGCCCCTG
Source organism: uncultured Rhizobiaceae bacterium (assembly GCA_964577835.1). Classification (GTDB taxonomy): domain Bacteria; phylum Pseudomonadota; class Alphaproteobacteria; order SMXQ01; family SMXQ01; genus CAVVYA01. The sequence goes on along the minus strand of CAZOBN010000027.1, from coordinate 20,270 downwards.
GCGGAACACCGGGCCGGCGCCCGCCGCGGTCTTGACCTCCGACGGCGTGACGGGCCGGATCAGCCAGTCGTTGTATTGCCAGGAGTTGACCTGGGTGACGCGGCCGAGCGCGCCGCTCTTGATCGCGTCGCGCATGCGGCGCAGCGGCTCGTAGTAGATCTTGGAGTGGCCCTGGACGTATTTCACACCGTTGGCCTTGGTGGCTGCGACGATGGCGTCGCATTCCGCCAGGCTGATGGCCATCGGCTTTTCGCAGACCACATGCTTGCCGGCCTCGGCGGCCATGACGGCGTGCTGGGCGTGATATTGATTGGGCGTGGAGACCCAGACGACATCGACATCGTTCGCCTTGCAAAGACCCTCGACGGTGGCGAAGGCGGCGACATCCGGGTATTCAGCGGCAAATTTTGCGAGCACGTCGGGCACGATGTCCGAAACGGCGGTCAAGTGCACCCGATCGCTGATCGCGCCGATGTGCGGCAGCACCTGCCGCGCCGCGATGCCGAGTCCGGCGATACCGAGGCCCAGGGATCTAGACATTCTCGGCGCTCGTTTCGAGCCGGTTAACGCTATGGGAGTCGAACGCGATGAGCTTGTTCTTGGCCGGATCGCGCACCAGCGCCATGGGTTCCCCACCCTTCTCGACGATGTCGATCTGCTGCTCGAGCAGCTTGCGGAACATGACGATGCCGCGGTCGGTCACGCCGAGATGCTCCTCGGCGCGGTCGAGAACCTCGCCCTGCGTCTCCCACGCCATACGGTCGTGGCTGAAGAACGTGGCGAGGTTGTATTCGCCCTGCTCGTTCAGGTCGGACGGCATGTATTCGACCGGAATCGTGTCCTGCGCCGCCGCCGTCTGACCTTTCTCCAGCGGCCGGAACGACATGACGATGATCGCCGTATGGATGTCGTCGACCGGCACGCGCCAATGCAGATTCTCCGTCCGTCCCTCGGGGATGCGGAGGATGTTGGGGAAGATCAGCGGCGGACGGACCTCGTCCTCGGGATAATCCCCGCCGTAGGAACAAGTCTTCTCGATGCCCCACTCGCAATAGGCGAAGTCGTAGCCGATGATCGGGCGGTAATAGTATCGCGTGCCCGGCGAGCCCCTGCCGCTCTTTTCCATCATATGGCCGTGGAGGTAATAGGTGTGCACCGTGTCCGCGGTGTTTTCCTGAATCTGCAGCCAGTTGCAGTTCAGGGTCGGGCGAATCTGGATACGCCGCGTGCCGTCCGTCCGGGCAAGGACATCCCACCGCGGCAGCAACGGCGCGGGCGCCGGTCCCATGTAGACGAACAGCAGGCCCGCCAATTGCTCGACCCGATAGGCGGTCTGGTGAATCTCGTCTTTGTAGCCGCTCTCCCGCGGTTCGAAGGGCTGCTCCACGCAACGTCCTTGGCCGTCGTATTTCCAGCCATGGTAGGCGCAGCGAATTCCGCCGTTTTCAACGAAACCGTAATAGAGCGAGCAGCGTCTATGCGCGCATTGCTCGGCAAGACAGGATATCTCTCCGTCGGGCGCACGAAACACCACCAGATTCTCGCCGAGTATCTGGACGCGCTTCTTGGGCTTCTCCACGGTCAGCTCCGCCGCCGGGCAGAGAGGATGCCAGTAGCGGCGAAGCAATTGTCCGCACGGGGTGCCAGGCCCGACCCGCGTCAGGCGTATGTTCTTCTCCCGGCTCAGCATCGGCGCCGCTCCCTCCTACGTTCGACGTTCGTTCCTGAGGAACGAATCACCTTTTTTCCTGCTGTCTCATATCGAGCGCGATATCGACCAGCATGTCTTCCTGACCGCCGACCATGCGGCGGCGCCCGGCCTCGACCAGGATGTCGCGCGTATCGACCCCGTAGGTCTCCGACGCGGTCTCGGCATGGCGCAGGAAGCTCGAATAGACGCCGGCATAGCCCAGCGTCAGCGTTTCTCGGTCGACCCGCACGGGGCGATCCTGCAGCGGCCGGACGAGTTCCTCGGCGGCATCCATCAGCGGGAACAGCTTGGAGCCGTGCTGCAGCCCCATTCGATCCGCGACCGCGATGAAAACCTCGAGCGGACAGTTGCCCGCACCCGCGCCCATGCCGGCGAGAGAGGCGTCGATTCGCGTCGCGCCGCACTGCGCCGCGACCACTGAATTGGCCACTCCGAAGCTGAGGTTATGATGGGCGTGAATGCCCATCTCCGTCTTCGGGTCGAGCACGTCGCGATAGGCCTTGAAGCGCTCCGCCACGTCATCCATCAGCAGCGCGCCGCCGCTGTCGGTGACATAGACGCAATGGGCGCCGTAGCTCTCCATCAGCTTGGCCTGGGCGGCCAACGCCTTCGGCGGGCTCATGTGGGACATCATGAGGAAGCCGGCGACGTCCATGCCGATCTTGCGGGCGAATTCGATGTGCTGCTTGGCGATATCCGCTTCCGTGCAATGAGTGGCCACACGCACCGACCGGACGCCGATTTCGTAGGCCCGCTCCAGATCCTCGACCGTGCCGATGCCCGGCAGGAGCAGCGTGGTCAGGCGCGCGTGCTTGATGGTTTGGGCGACGGCCTCCAGCCACTCCCAATCGGTATGCGCGCCGAATCCGTAGTTGAAGCTCGAGCCGGATAAGCCGTCGCCGTGGGCAACCTCGATGGCATCCACGCCGGCATCGTCCAGGGCCATGGCGATGGCGACCACGTGATCGATGCCATAGCGGTGGCGGATGGCATGCATGCCGTCCCGCAGGGTGACGTCCTGGATGTAAAGGCGGGGAGCAGCCATCACGCGGCGCTCTGCAAGACGCGTTCGGCGAGCCGCTCGGCCGTCGCCAGCGCCGCCGAGGTCATGATGTCGAGATTGCCGGCATAGGCCGGGAGGTAATGGGCGGCGCCTTCCACTTCCAGGAACACCGAGGATTTGACCCCGGAGAACGTCCCCACGCCGGGAATGGTAAGTGGATTGTTGCTGCCGAACCGCTCGAACTGCACGGCCTGCTTGAGGCGGTAGCCGGGCACGTAGCGCTGTACGGCGGCGACCGCGCTCTCGACGGACTCGCGGATGGTGTCCTCGTCCGCGCCCTCGGACAGGGTAAAGACGGTGTCGCGCATGATCAGCGGCGGCTCGGCGGGATTGAGCACGATGATGGCCTTGCCGCGCCGGGCGCCGCCGACACTCTCGAGCCCGCGCGCCGTGGTATGGGTGAATTCATCGATGTTGGCCCGCGTGCCGGGCCCCGCCGACTTCGAGGCGATCGAGGCAACGATTTCGGCATAGTGCACCTTGGCGACGCGCGAGACGGCGGCGACGATCGGGATCGTCGCCTGGCCGCCGCAGCTCACCATGTTGAGGTTGGGCGCGCCCAGGTGCTGGTCGAGATTGACCACCGGCACCACATAAGGGCCGAGCGCCGCCGGCGTCAGGTCTATGACCTGGATGCCCTTCTCGCGCAGTACCTTGTCGTGTCGCGCGTGGGCGCCGGCCGAAGTCGCGTCGAAGGCGAGGCGAATGTCGGCGAAGCCGGGCATCCTGAGCAGGCCGTCGATCCCCTCATGGGTCGTCGGGACGCCGAGGCGCTGCGCGCGCGCCAAGCCGTCGGAGTCCGGGTCGATGCCGACCATGGCGCCCATCGAGAGATGCTTCGAGGTGCGTAGAACCTTGATCATCAAATCGGTGCCGATGTTGCCGGAGCCGATGATCGCGACGGGCAGACGCTGGTCCGAAGACATATCCCTACTCCGCCGCGAATCGGGCGCGCACTTGGCCCAATCCTTCGATCCACGCATCGAACACGTCACCGGGGCGGACCGCGACCATGGGCCCCAGCGCGCCGGTCAGCACCACGTCGCCCGCCTGCAGCGGCCGGCCGTGCTTCGCCATGGCGTCGGCCAGCCACGCCGCGGCAATGAGCGGGCTGCCCAGGCATGCCGAGCCTTTTCCCGACGAGACCACCTCGCCGGCGCGCTCCATCTTCATGGCACAGCCGACGAGGTCGAAGTCCCTGAGGCGCTTGCGCTCGCTCCCGAGCACGAAGCGGCCGCTCGAAGCATTGTCGGCGATCGTATCGGCGATCTTGATGTCCCAGTTGGCGATGCGGCTACCGACAATCTCGATGGCGGCGACCGCGTAGGCCGTGGCAGCCTCGATATCGGCGGCCGTGTGGCGTTCGCCGTTCAGCGGCTTCTCGAGAACGAGAGCGACCTCCGTCTCGACCTTGGGCTGCATAAGGGTGGAGAGCGGCACTTCCTCGCCATCGGCAACCATCATGTCGGCATAGAGCATGCCGAAATCGGGTTGATCGACGCCGAGCTGCTTCTGCACGGCCTTCGACGTGAGGCCGATCTTGCGGCCGACGATCCGGCGTCCTTCCGCGAGCCATGCCTTGGTGTTGACGTCCTGCACCGCATAGGCCGACTCGATGTCGAGCGGATCGATCAGGTCGCGCACCGGGGCGCAGGGCCGGCCGGACCGGTAGGCGCTGAGCAGGCGTTCGGCAGCCGTATCAATTGCATTGGTCATAACATCTCTCCGGGCACGGGGGGCCGACGCTCACTGAATACAGGCGATGCAGTTCTTCTCGTCGAAATCCAAAAACACGGGACTCCCCGCAACCAGGTTCGCCGACGTGGGGGCGCGCGCCTGAAGCAGCAGGTCGCCGATCCTGATCTGCACGTCCTGGTGCTCGCCGAGGAATATCTGCGTATCGACCACGCCTTCCAGCGTGCGCGGCATGTTGGTATGGGTGGGCGAGAGCTGGATATGCTCGGGCCGAATCGACACCAGGACCGGGTCTCCCACGCTCAGCAGATCGATGGACCGGGCAGCCAGCACCCCAAACGGGACCCGCACGGCATGAACGTCCGCCGTCCCGCTCTCCACCACGTGGCCCGGGATCAGGTTGGTCGTTCCGACGAAATCGGCGACGAACTTGTTGCTGGGGCGCTCGTAAATATCCTTGGGGCTGCCGATCTGCATGATGTTGCCATCGGACATGACCGCGATCTCATGCGACAAGGCCAGCGCTTCGGTCTGGTCATGGGTGACGTAGATCGTCGTGATGCCGAGATCCTTCTGCAAACGCTTGAGCTCGAAGCGCATGCGTTCGCGGAGCTTCGCATCGAGATTGCTGAGCGGCTCGTCGAGCAGCAACAGCGGCGGCTCCATGACAAGCGCGCGAGCGAGGGCGAGGCGCTGCTGCTGACCCCCGCTCAACTGCGTCGCCTTGCGGTCCTCGAGGCCATCCAAGGCCACCACATGCAGTGCGCGCGACACGGTCTCATCGACATTGCGCGCCGTCCGGCGCCGCCGCCCGACGCGCAACGGGAAGGCCGCGTTCTGGAACACGGTCATATGCGGCCAGATGGCATAGGATTGAAACACCATGCCGAAATTCCGCCGGTTCGGCGGCACGAATATCCCTTGCGCGCTGGAATAGACGATCTGGTCGTCCACCGCGATCTTGCCGGCGTTCGGCTTTTCGAGGCCCGCGATGCACCGCAAGATGGTCGTCTTGCCGCAGCCGCTCGGACCCAGCAACGCGAACATCTTGCCGCGCGGCACGGAGAAGGACACGTCGCGCACGGCCCGCACGACATGTCCGTTCTCGGTCGTATACTCCTTACGCAGGGATGTGACGCTCAGCATATTCCGATCCACCGCACCTAGACGTGACTGACGGCGTCCTCCCGGACCGTGTGGGCTGGGTCGGCTAAGATGCCGCCCTCGCGCCCGCCACGGCACCCGACATATCCATCTCGCCGCGGAAGAACGACAGCGCGATCTGGTTGAAGAGATCCGACTCGTCGTTCTGCGCCTGATGGCCGGAGTTCTGCAGCACCTTGAAGACCACGTTGGGCAGCAGCTTCTGCAGTTCGCCCGAAAATGACGCCGGCGCGAAGCTGTCCTTGGCTCCCCAGATCATGATCATCGGGATGGTCAGCAGGGGCAGACGGTGGCGCATGTCGAAGCGCTGGAATTCGTTGGGATTGTCTTTCAACGAATCGCGATATTTCTTTTGCGACTTATGCACGTAGTCGTGTCCCGGCATCGCCGCCATCTTGACCCGTTGGGCCACGAGTTCGTCGGTGATCTTGGAATGATCGTTGACGATGATCTCCAGGAAGCGCCGCATCGCTTCCGGCGTCCCGTCGTAGCCCTGCAGGCGCTTCAATCCGCCCTTCTGCTCGTCGTTACGCTCGATGCCCATGGCGGCGGCGATGCTGCCGCTGCTGACCATGAGCAGGCGATTCACGCGGTCGGGATGGTCCAGGGTGTATTTGGCCGCCATATAGGCGCCACGCGAATTGCCGCCGATATTGACCTTCTCGATGCACAGCGCATCGATGAAGCCGGCCAGGTGATCGACGCAGGCCTGGTCCGAATAGACGATGTTGGTTGGCTTGTCGGTGTGGCCGAATCCGAGCGTGTCGATGGCATACACTTTGTAGTGTTTGGCGAGCGCCGGAATGGTCTGCCGCCAGCCGGCCCAGCCGAATGCGCCGGGACCCGCGCCATGCACCAGCACGACCGGATCGCCCTCACCCGCCTCGACATAGTGGGTCCGAATACCGTTGACGTTCACCCAGCTCGATAGAACGCCGTTCACCATTTCCATTGCCTGCTCCCTGATGATGCTTATGGGTGGACGCCCGGCCATGCGCCGCGCTTGCTTCGACATGCCTCGCGCTTCCTCATCTCATGGAAGCGCTCCGTCCATAGGAACGCGCCGACACAGTCCTGCCGCATCGATCGGTCGGGCCTGGCGCGCGCTGGTCGGGAAAAGGCATGGCACTCCTGTTGGCAGATCCGTTGCTTTTTTCAGCGGATGCCGAGCGCCCGCCTCCCTATGCCCGACGTCTGCGGGCTTCTCGGTCCTGATTACGTCACGGGTACAGCACAGTGACAATCATTCTTTCATGAATTATTGATAATCAAATATGAGCAATCGATCGCAATGCCTTAAAAGCGAATTGACGGAGAACAGGCCGTCGGGGCGCGGACGGCCTGCCATACGGGGTCCGGCATTACGCCGCTAAACCCCTTTCAGCCGGACCTCTCAAGGGCGCCGGAACGGCTTGCTCGCAATTCTTCGCGACCGTTCTCAAAATGAGAGTTCCCTTCGCGCCGGGACGGTGACTACATTTCGCCGCCGTGTCAGTGCGCGTGGGCGGCGATCGGCCGCCACCATTCCACGGCGGCTATGGTGGCCGCGCGACAGAAAGTAAACAGGACCTAGCCCGTGCTGAAATTAACCGCCTCCCTCACCCCCGACGCTCTCACGCTTCCCATCGTCGAAAAGGCCGTGTCCTTCGAGGGCGTCGATATGGCCGTCAGCATCGAGACGTCGATCGATAAGAATTCCAAGAAGATGCTCTTGGGGCTTTTCGACGTCGCCGAAATGTCGCTCGCCACCTTTCTGCGCGCCCGCCTCGACGGATTTCCCATTGTCGCGTTGCCCGTCTTCACCGGACGGCGATTCACCCATCCGGCGATCTTCTGCTCTCGGGCAGGACAGGTCCGCAGCCCGGAGGATCTGACCGGGAAACGAATCGGAGTGCCACAATATTGGATGACGTCGTCTGTTTGGCATCGCGGGATCCTCCAAGAGCACCACGGAATATCTCAGGATCAGGTGACATGGGTCACGACCGCCTCAGAGCGCCTGGAGTCGCTGACCGCGCCGGGGAACGTGGCGGTCGAGCGCGCACCGGCCGGTGCGACGCTGCCCGAGCTTCTCGACGGCGGCCTGGTCGATTGCCTGATGCTGCCGAAAGCGCCCCAGCGCACGTCCGAGTGGGCGAGTCCCTTCCCCGACATCGAGCGCGCGCAAATCGACTACTACCGCCTGTCGCGGGTCTTTCCGATCATGCATCTCGTGGTGATGTCCGAACGCGTGGCGGCGGCGCAGCCAGGCCTGCCATCGCGCCTGATCGACGGCTTCGTCGAGGCGAAACGGCGGACGGGACGCCAGAAGCCGATCTCCACCTTGAGCGATGAGCACTCCAAGGAGATTTTCGGCGCCGATCCATGGCCCTATGGAATCGATGAAAATTGGCCGACGATTTTGGCATTCCTGGGATACGCGCGTGCACAAGGATTGCTCGACCGTGCGCTCCGGCCCGAGGATTTGTTTGTCGGCCTGGATCGATGAGCATAGCCACCGACGGTCGCGGGTAAGCGGGCTACGCCGATCCTCAGTGCTCGATGCCGAACTTCGCCCCCATCTTGAAGACGAGCGAGGTTGTCACGAGCGAGATCAGCGCCATCAGCACGCCGATGACCGCCGCCGATTCGAAACGGCTGGCCGTGGCGAACTCGAACATCAAAAGAGACAGCGTCCGCGTTCCCGGCGCCGCGAGAAGCACCACCGTGCTGATGTCGCGCAGCGTCGCCATGAAGATCAGCAGGAACACCGCCACCAGCATCGGCGCGATCAGCGGCAAGGTGATGCGGAAGAACGTCGAGCGGAAGCTCGCTCCCGAGGTCGCCGCGGCTTCCTCGAGTTCGCCCGAAACCTGAAGCAGGGATGCCCGCAACATCTGCACGCCGATGGGCAGGTCCTTGATGATCATGGCGAGGACCAGCGGAACGATGGTTCCGTAAATTACGGAGATCAAGGGCACTTTCAGCATCAGCGACAACAGTGTGATCCCGAGCACGACGCCCGGAATCGCCCACGGCAGCCAGACCAGCAGGCTAACCGCTGTACGGCCCCAGATCCGGCTGCGAACCAGCACCCACGCGAGCAGCGCATACAGCAGCGTGCCGATCGTGCCCGTCGCCAGACCCAGGATTAGGGAGTTGAGCGTGGCACTGGTGAACAGGGGATCCCCGAACACGTCGGCCCAGTGTTGGCTCGTCCAGGGATCATCGAGGAAAAAGAATCCGAACAGCTTGGTCAGCGAACCGAGGACGAGTACCACCAATGGCACGAGGATGCTGACGACGATATAGAGGATGAGCAGCGCGGAGACGAGATAGGCCCACCATGGCTTCACCCTGGGCTGCAGCCGGACGCCCTTCCCGGACAGCGTGGCGCGGCTGCCCATGCGGCCTAGGTAGTACTGGTAAATCAGCGCGACGACGAGCAGAAGGCCGAGGAAGAGCGAACTCAACGCCATGGCCTGCGAGTAAAGCGGCGGCTCCCAGGTGATGAGATCGTAGATCCGGGTGGCATAGACGAAAATATTGACCGGCGTGCCGAGAAGCTGCTCGATTTCGAACACCTCGAGGCTGCGGATGAGTCCGGCGATGAACGCGGTGCAGATGGCCGGCGCGATCAGCGGTATGGTGATCCGCCGCAGCGTGGTGAAGATACCGGCGCCGGCCATTTCAGCCGCTTCCTCATTCGCCGCGTCGAACTGCCGCAGGGCGGGCGCGAGCAGGATCACCATGATCGGAATCGTGGTCAGCGAAATGTGCACCCAGATAATGCCCGGAACCGAATAAATCGAGAACACCGGCCCCGTTATGAACGGCAGTTTTCGCAAGGCCTCGTTGAACAGGCCGTAATTCTCGTCGAGCAACAGGATCCAACCCATGGTCAGCGGGATCGTCGGGAGGAAAAATCCGAACCACAGGGCATGTTCGATGAACCGCCGCCCCGGGATTTGCACACGGATCAGGAGCCAGGCGATGACGAAGGCGATGGCGAGCGCGATCGGTATGCGGATCGACAGGAGAAACGAATAGCCGATGGAGCTCAGCGTCTTGGGACTGGAGAACACCTCTTGCCAGCCCGTCACGCCGAACCGGTAAGGTTCGCCGATATTCGCGACGTCGAAGCTGCTGAACAGGACATAGCCGACCGGCGCCAGGGTAAAGCAGCCGACGGCCAGCAGCAGAAGGACCCCTAGGAGCCTACCTTCCCCCACGAGGCGAGGGCGGCGCGAGACCAAGGGCAAGGGCGCCGATCTTGCTTGTTGAACTGTCATCGCTTTCCTACGGCCCTGTCAGGTGACGTGCGTGGCGCGCCTAGGGCGTGGTTGCCCGCAACGCAAGCCGCCGCATCGTCCATTTTATTTTTTGTGCTCGATGTCGAAAACCTGCTCCGCGCCCATCTGCAGGCCCTTCGCGACCACGCCAACCGCCTTGTAGTCGCCGGCCACGATGAGGTCGGCGAGCTTCTGGTCCTCGTCGTTCCAATAGCCCAGCGTGTAGCCATGCCAGGGGGTGCGCAAGCGGGGCTCGGGCAATTGGTGCTGACGCCAGATTTCGAGCGCCCGCTCCATGAAGTCGCGGCGCGGCAGAGCGACCGGCGGGTACGAACCCTTGGTGGTCGCGTCGATCGCCACGCGATAGTACTGATCCTGCGGTCCCGAGGTCTCACGCTTGCCGCGCGACGAGCCGGTCGGGCCGGATGACGGGTCGAGGCCGCCGTTGCGGCCCTGGATCATCTTGATGTCGCGATGAGGCTGCACGCGGAAGGTGAGCGCCCACACCAGGAGATCGGGTTCGCGCACGTCGATGTCATGATCGACCACGACCATGTATTTCGCGTTCGGCCACGCGTCGGTGGCAGCTTCCAGGACCTCCTTGGCCCGCTCGCCGGCATCCGGCTCGAGTTGGACGACGCAGAAATCGTTGGCGCCGCCCATCTGCGGAAAATAGACGTCGGAAACCGGCAGCTTCCGCTCGTGGCGCAGGCGGTGGTAGACCATGGCCGCGTTGCAGAAGCCCCAGACGGCATTGGTGTCGCTCGGCGTGAAGCCGACGGTCACCGGGGTGAAGATGGCGTCCTTGCGATGGGTGATCGCGGTGACGCGCATGACCGGCCGGTTGTTGCGCTCCATGTTCATGTAGCCGGGGTATTCGCCGAAGGCGAAGCGCGGCTCGAACAATTCGGTCGACACCATCCCCTCGATGACGATTTCGGCGTGGGCCGGAACCTCCAGCGGTATGGTCCGGCACCTCACCATCTCCATCGCCTCGCCGCCGATCGCGCCCGCCACCGCGAGCTCGTCCGCGCCGTAGGGAATTTCCGCCGAGCCCACCAGCATGACGCTGGGCACGGCGCCGATCACGATGGCGAGCGGCATCTCCTCGCCCCGCTCACGATACTTCTGCCAATGGGTCCGCATGGTTTCGCGGTTGTTGCCGATGGCGGCGACGATCCGGTCGCGGTCGCGGAAGAAGCCGTTATACGTGCCGATATTGGTGATGCCCGTTTCGGGGTCGCGCGTGATCATGGGCAGGCCGGTGCGGATCATCTGGCTGAACCCCGGTTCCTCCACCGGCACCGGCAGCGCGTCGAGCCCGACCCGGCGCAGCTCCTCGCCGGTCTGTATCACCTCATGCACCGGGCCTTTGTCGACGATCCTGGGCGGGATCGGGCTCTCGAGGCAGCGATGCCATTTTTCCATCGCCTCGCGCCACGTCTCGCACCCCATGCCCAGCGTCACGATCTCCTCCGAGACGCCGTAGATGCCCGCGGCCACGCGCATCGTATAACACCCGCCCGAAGCGTTGGTTACGTTCTCGAACAGCAGAACCTTGCGCTCGGCATCCAACAGCCCCCGCATCTCCACCCGCAGCAGCGGGATGATCTCGCTATCCTTGTCGATCGGATCCGTGAAACGGTACAGCTTGCCCCGTTTTTCGAGGATGGCGATGAACTCCCGAAGATCGCGTGGGTAGCCGTGCGAGCCATTCTTCACTGCGCTGTCCTCGGTTTGCTATCGGCATTGCCCACGGATCTGATCCATTGAAATGGTTCTGCGTTGCGATCGGATCGGTCACGCCATGCGAAATGACGGAGCCGGCATTGGCGGCCTAGTCGCTTACTTGCCACCCAGCGCCTCGACCACGATCTCTTCGAGCTTGGGCCTGGTCCCGACGTACCAATCCTCGGTGTAAGTGTCGCGGTAGTCGTATCCCGGCTTGGGCCGGACATAGTCGGGCACCTCCGGCGTCTGAACGTCCGCCCGCGTGCTGGTTTCGAGCATGGTGCGCGAATAGGCTTCCTGTCCCGGCTTGCTGGCGTACCAGTTGATGAATACCGTCGCGGCGTTCGGGTTGGGACCGTTCTTCGGCTGCTTCAACACGCTGAACCCGCTGCTGATGTAGCCGCGCCCGTCCTCCGGCGCCACGGCCGCCAGCGGCAATCCTTCCTTGCGGAATTTCTCGACGACCTGCTGGATGCTGCCGAGCACGATGGGAAAGGTGCCGCGCGCGGCCCATTCCACGAGTTGCTGGTTGTCCTGGGTGTAGCGGACGTTCTGGCCCTGGTAGAGCGCCTTCAGGAAGCCGGTGCCGAAGCGGTCCGCGATATAGGAGGCTGCCCCCTGCCCCGGTCCGCCGGCGCGCGGATCGTAAGCCGCGATCTTGCCCTTGTACTCGGGCTTGAGAAGCTCCTGCCACGAGTTGAGGGAGTCCGGCTTCACCGCGCGGGAATTGACCAGCGGCCATCCGACCACATAACGCGAGCCGCGGAAGAAATACTGGCCCGCGTTGTCCATCCAGTGGATCTTCTGGCCGATCCAATATTTCTTGTCGCGCACAGCCGGCAGTACGAACTGGGGCGCGATGGGCTTGAGCAATCCCTTCGGATAGAGCGAGAGGAGTTCCGAGCCGCCGCCGAGCGACAGGTCGATGGTGAGATTGCCGGCTGTCGCTTCGCGGAACATGCGCGCGCTGAGATCGCGCGGGCTGCCGCCGAGATATTCGACGTTCAACCCGGTGTCGCGCTTGAAGTCCTCGCTGAGCGGCCGCGCAAGTGCCGGCGGCCCGGCGACCACGACCTTGCCTTCCTTCTTCGCGGCGGCGAGAACCTGGCGCCAATCGTCGCCGGCGCCGGCGTCCCAATCGTCGGCCGCCCACGATGCCCCCGCCAGCAGCGAAACTGCGAGAACGCACAGCGCGGCCCTCCACAAGCTCTTGCTCAAAGAGGCATTCATCCCGGTGGTCTCCCTGTCTGCCGCATACGCAGCGGTTTATCCGCTGTCGGACGTTGCCGGGGCCGTCGTTGGGCGCCCAAAGTCGGCGCAAAGTTATTCGCGTTTTCTGCGCAATGACAATTACAATTTCGGAAACAGTTGATAATCTGGTCAGCGCAATCTGATGGCGGAAGCCGCCGCCACGCGCCGCAGCGCAGGTCAATCAGGCTGAGCTAGTACTCGGAATCACCGATGCCTGCATCACCCCCCACCCTAACCCTCCCCCACAAGGGTGGAGGGGATTCGCAATGTTGCTCGATAACGTCCCCTCCCCCTCGATGGGGGAGGGCCGGGGTCGGGGTGACTCTTGCTTCAATGATAGCCAGTACTAGAGGCGTCGCGCCCGCGGCTTGCGCTTCGCAGCGGTGACGGCGATGTTGCCGACCTGGCTGATGGTTTCCGACAACATGGACAGAAACTCGCGGCTCGATGGCGAAACGCCGCCGCCTTTGCGACGAATGATGCCGATCGAGCGGGTGATTCGCGGCGAGACGATCGGTATCGATACCAGGCCCGGAAGATTGAGGAGCGGCAGCGCCATCGAGGGCAGTGCCGTAACGCCCAGGCCGGCCTGCACCATGCAACCGACCGAGTAGTGATAGACGAGTTCGTAGGTCGGCACGAGACCCAGGCCGATTTCAGCGGCGGCCCGTTCCAGCGCCCTACGCACGCTGGTGCCGATCTTCAGTCCGATGAAGGGAAAGTCGGCGAGTTCGGCAAAGCGGACGGTGCGGCGCTTCGCCAGCGGATGACCGGCGGGAACGACGGCCAGGAAAGGATCTTCGACCAGAGGCTCGACCTCGAAGTCGCCGCGGTCCTCCGGCGGCGGCCCGATACCCAGATCGGCGTCTCCCCGTTCGACGCAGGCCGCGATATCGGGCGACCCGATGTCCATCACCCGGACCGAGATGCCGGGAAACCGTTCCTTGAATTTCACCATCGTCAGCGGCAGAACGCTCGACACCAGTGTCGGCACGCACGCGACGGTGATTCTGCCGCGCATGAGATCGGCTTCGTCTTTCAGCTCCTCGACGATTTCATCGAGCCCCGCGAGAAGCTGCCGCGTGCGGGCGAGAAAACGAATGCCGTCGGCGGTAAGCTTGACACTGCGGGTTGTCCGGAAAAGCAAAGGGACTCCAACCGTTTCCTCGAGCTCCCGCACATGCACGCTGAGCGCCGAGGCGGAGATATGCATCTTCTCGGCGGCGCGACGAAAGCTGCCGAGCTCCGCGACGATGGTAAAGCCGCGAATCTTCCTGAGATTGAGGTCGATCGTCATCCGGACGCCTCTGCGAAGGTCGTGATTGCGCTCGGGAGATTATCAACTGTTTTCGAAATTGTAATTGTTATTGCGCAGAAAATGCAAATAGGCTGAGGCGAACGCGCTAGCCGCGCGCGCCGGCATTCGCCGGCAAGAAGCCGCAGCGGCGCCGGGGAAGGCAGGGAGCAGAACGATGAGCAGGTTTTCGCCGAAGACCGCGTGGATCGCCTGTTGTGTTGCCGGTGTAGCGCTGGCCGGAGTTGCCAATGCGGCCGACGACTGGCAGGCCGGGGCCGATGACAAATGGCGCGCCGTCATGGCCGCCGCGAAAAAGGAAGGCAAGGTCGTGGTGTCGGGCTTCCCCGCCCTGGCCAAGCCCTTCACGGAGGGCTTCAAGCGCGACACCGGCATTGACCTGGAATATCTCGGCGGCGCGACCTCGGAGCTTTCGGCCCGCCTGCGCCGGGAGGCAAAATCGAACAATGTCACCATCGACATCTCGCTCGGCGGCGGATCGGAGCTGCTTACGCTCATGCCCGACGGGCTGCTCGAACCGATCAAGCCGCAGATGATGTTGCCGGGCGTCACTGATCCGAAGAATTGGCGCGACGGCAAGACCAAATGGGTCGACAACGAGGGCACCTATCTCTTCCAGGGCTCCAATTGGGTTCATGCTTGGCCAGTGATGAACTCGACCCTGGTGCCGAAGGGCTCCGTCACCTCCTGGAAGGACCTGCTGAAGCCCGAGTTCAAGGGCAAAATCGTCGCCTACGATCCGCGCTCGGGTGGCCCCGGCGAAGCGGCGGCGGCCTATCTCGCCGATACCTTCGGTATCGACTTCCTCACGCAGCTCTATGTCGGCCAAGGGGTGACCTACACCCGTGACAACCGCCAATTGATCGAATGGATTGTGCGCGGCAGCCACGCCGTCGCGCTTGGCGGCGTGCAGATCAGCGTCGAGCAGTTCACGACACAGGGCATCAAGACCATCTATGTGCCGGAAATGAAGGATGGCCCAGGCAGCGTGGTCGGCGGCTTCAGCGTGCTCAAACAGGCAAAAGGCGCGCCCCATCCCAACGCGGCCACCGTGTTCATCAATTGGTACGCGAGCAAACCGGGACAGGAGGCCTATACGCGCACCATGCTGGAGACGAGCACCCGCACGGACGTCGAGGTGGCGCAGGTGCCCGACTATGTGAAGCCCAAGCCCGGCACGAAGTATCTCGACCAATACGCCGAGGATTGGTACCGGACGGCACGGACCCAGGTGAGCGAGGCGATCGTCAAGGCGCTCGGCGGACGCTAGCCCGGAACGACGGGCGGAACACGGATCGATGTCCGCGCCCGCGGCAGGATAGACGGAGAGCCCGAGAACAAGGGTCTCCCGGATGAGGCGGCTTACAGCTCTGGAGACGGTCATGGATGTCGAGCATTTATTCGACTGGAAATCGGGCATGGTGAACAACGCCGTGTTTTCCGACGAACTGTACCAGCGCGAACTCGACCGCGTTTTCGGCAAATGCTGGCTCTTCGTCGGCCACGATTCGCTCCTGCCCGATCCCAACGATTACTTCACCAGCTACATGGGCGAAGATTCGGTCATCGTGCAGCGCGACACCCACGGCCGCATTCGCGTGTTTCTCAACAAATGCCGGCACCGGGGCAACGAGCTCTGCATTTACGATACCGGCAACGCGCCGTCGTTTACCTGCAGCTATCACGGCTGGACCTACACGGCCGGCAAGCTGACCGGCGTGCCCTATGGGCGCGATGCCTATTTCGGCGAACTGCCCATGGAACAACTCGGCCTTGTCGAGGTCCCGAAGGTCACCAATCACGGCGGGTTGATCTTCGCCTGCTGGGACGAGGCCGCCCCGTCCCTGGAGGCGTATCTCGGCGACGCCTGCTGGTACCTCGACAATTTCCTGATCCGCGAGGAGATGGGCGGGCTCGAAGTGGTTCCCGGGCCGCAGCGCTACATCATGCCGATCAACTGGAAGCTGCTCGCCGAGAACTTCGCGGGCGACGATTATCATTTCGTCAGCTCGCACGCTTCCCTCGTCGAGTTGCTGGCCCGCCCGCAGGACTCCCGCATCAAGCACGTGCCCGATCCGACGGACGATATCCACAGCTTTTCCGTCGCGGCCAATTATCGCAAGGGAGCATCCCACGGCTTTCTCGAAGTGCGCATGGGCGATGCGCCCTACGGCCTGGACCACAGCAATGCGGAGGCCCTCGGGCCGGAGTGCGTCGAATGGCTCGAGGAACGGCAACGGCGGCATGAGGAGCGGCTGCGGGATTACGTCGCAAAACCCTATGCATTCCACGCCGGCAACATCTTTCCCAACCTGGCATTGATCGGCGTCGGCACGGCGACCTATGCCAAGGGGCTGATCCTTCATCACCCGCGCGGTCCTGAAGAGACAGAGGTTTGGATGTGGTGCGCCGTGGAGAAGAATGCGCCGCCGGCGATGAAGAAACGTCAGAGGTTCGTTCTCATGCAGCGGCAGGCCGCGGCCGGGATGGTGGCGCCTGACGACCATGAGAACTTCCAGCGCATCCGGCGCAACATTCGCTCCGCCGTCGCCCGCCGGACGCCGTTCCACTACGGCATGGCGCTCGGCCATGATGACGATGACCCGCTACCGCCGGAATGGCGTGTCGGAAAACAGTGGCCGGGATTGATCCTGCCCAAGTTTTCGGAAGTCATTCAGCGCGACTTCTATCGCTACTGGAGCGAGCTCATGGGGGCCGAGAGCTGACCCATGAAAACCGTGCCAATGGATCTGCAGATCGACATCCAGCAATTCCTCAATCGCGAGGCGGCGATTCTCGAGGCCAACCGGTTCCCCGATTGGCTCGACCTCTTCACCGACGATATCTCCTACCGCATGCCCGTGCGTCAGTCGGTCGAGCCCCGGAAAGGACAAAACGACGGGGAGCCGGCGCGCGAGGCTTTCGCTCTTTTCGACGACGACAAATCGTCGCTGACCATGCGCACGATGCGCCTCGCCACGGGATCGGCCCATGCCGAGATACCGGCCTCGGTGACGCAGCGCCTGATCACCAACGTCATGGTCGAGGAAACGGACCACGAGGACGAATATGAGGTGTCCTCCAGGTTCATCGTCTACCAGGAGCGCCATGGGAGATACGGCTATACCTTCATCGGCAAGCGGGACGACCGGCTGAGAAGGGTCGATGGCGGTTGGAAAATCGCGCGGCGCGAGGTGGTGCTCGCCCATACAATCCTGCCCACGACGATCTCGATCTTCTTCTGAATGAGTCCGATCGAAAACCCGGCCACAAAGCCATCGCGCGCGACGGATGGCGACGGACACTCGCGGGATATGTTTCAGGGAGTTGAGCCATGAATGACGCGCCGATCCTTCGGCTTGGGTTTGTCGGGCTGGGACAGGCGGTCAACCGCATGTTCCGGCAATATCCCGACGTCAAGAAGCTGCCCTACCGGATCACGGCGGCCGCGGAGCCGCGCGACCACGCGCTGGAAAAGTTCCGCAAGGATTTCGGCGGCGAGGGCTTCCGCTCGATCGAGGACCTGTGCAAGAGCCCGAACGTGGATGTGGTCTACATCGCCACGCCGCCGGAAATGCATCTCGATCACGTCAGGATCGCCGCCGAGCACGGCAAGCACATGGTCGTCGAAAAGCCGCTGGCGCTGTCCATCGCGGATTGCGACGCCATGGTGAACATGGCGGAGAAACATGGCGTCAAGCTGCTGGCCGGCCACACCCACAGCTTCGATGCGCCGATCCGCAAGATGCGGGAGATCGTCGAGAGCGGCGCCATCGGCGACGTGGTGATGATTAACACCTGGAACTTCAACGAGTTCAACCCACGCCCCTGGCCGACAGGCGAGTTGAATTCGACCTCCGGGCCCGTGCTGAACCAGGGGCCGCACCAGGTCGATATCGTGCGTCAGATCATGGGCCGCAAGGCGATCAGCGTGCGGGCGCAGACGATCTGGGATCCGCTGCGCAAATGCGTCGGCGGCTATTCCTGCTTCCTGCAGTTCGAGAATGGCACGCCCGCCACCCTCATCTACGACGCGCGCGGGTTTTTCGATATCGCCGAGCTCTACTGGTGGGTCGCGGAAGGCGGCAGCGCCCGAGATCCGGGAATCAACGTCAAGATGCGCAAGAACTTCCACGAACTGAATAAGCTCGGCGAGGACGAGCGCGAACGCATTCTCGAAACTCAGAAGGAGCAGGGCCGCTACGGTGTGGAAAACGCCGATCCCCGGATTTGGCAGCTCTGGGGCTACAGCGGCCCTGAGGAAATCGAGTTCCAGCCCTTCTTCGGCCTCACCTTGGTAAGCTGCGAGCGCGGTGCGATCCGGCAGTCGAAGAACGGGCTCCTGGTCTACGGCGAGGACGGCGTGAACGAGATTTCCCTGGGCAAGGAGCTACGCGGGCGCGCCGCCGAGCTGATGGACCTTTACAATGGCATCGTCCACGGCAAACCGATCTTCCACGATGGCCGCTGGGGCAAGGCGACGCTGGAGATTTGCCTCGCCATATTGGAATCGGCGCGCGACGGTAAGGAAATCAAGCTCTCCCACCAAACGGCGACGGCCCACTGAACGCGGGCACGCGGTTTCGCAATCGGGAAAATTCATGGGGAAGATCGTTGCAGCCTTCGGCTCCTCCCACGCCTTCACCTTCATGGATCCGGGCGAGTGGGACGATTTCCGCGGGCGCAACCGGCAATCCTACCAGCGCCGGCAGGGCACCGAGCCGCCGGAGCAGCCGGCCGCCTTGGCGGAAACGCTGGAGGACAATCGGGCGCGCTACAGCCGCATCCGCGCCGCCCATGAGACCATCCGGCGCACCCTGCGCGAGACCCAGCCTGACGCGCTGATCGTGATCGGCGACGATCAAAACGAGCTGTTCAGCGACGCGAACATCCCGCAGCTTGCGCTCTACACCGGCGGCGATTTCCGGCTCTCCCGCCGGTTCACGAAAGCGGGGGCGACCTATCGCTCGCATTGCGACTTGGCGCAGGCGCTGCTCGAGCAAGGTGTCCATGACGGCTTCGATATCGCTGCCATAGGCAAGATACCATCCGGCGAGCTGCCATCGCATGCGCATTGCCAAGTGCTGGACGCCTTCCTGCCCGACGCGAGCATCCCGGTCGTTCCCGTATTCCTCAATGCCATCCATCATCCCGCCATAGAACCGCGGCGCTGTTACGCGTTCGGCGAAATGCTGGCGCGCGTCGTTGCGACGCGGCCCGAGGCGGAACGGGTCGCCCTTTGCGCCTCGGGCGGTTGGTCGCATTTCACCGCAGGCTATCCATGGCGGGCGTATAGGGGCCCCTTCTCCTACGGCGCCATCAGCGAGACATTCGACCGGGATATCGCCGAGCGCCTGCGCAGTGGCGCGGGCTGGAAACTAGCCGACCTTTCGGGCAGCGACCTCCTGACACATGGTAATATCGAGCTTCGCACCTGGATCGCTATGCTGGGTGCGATCGGGTCGTCGCCGCCCAGCGACTTGGTTTACGAAGCTTTTTATCGCGCCGTCATGGGAATGGCCGTTGCAACGTGGTCCCTGGATGCCGTGAGTTGACGGCCGCTCGCAACGACGCTGCAACCCCGGTGAGAACGCGTTGCTCGACTATTGAACGAGCGTTATCGTTTCCTTTAAATGGTAGAATGCCGAACGTTATTCAAACATCTGACTTAACACGGTTGGCTCGGCGACGAATGACACCCCCCCTGCATTCGCAACTCAAAGATCAGCGTCGGCGGAAATCTTTGGGAACGAAAAAGACTGAACAATCAGCCATTGCCCGTCAATATCACCTGATGACTGGAAAGCTCGGGATGGAAATCATTAGGTTTTCTGAGGATCACGGATATTTCCGATCGGCTTCTGTCCCTGCTCCGTCTGACGGTGTAGCATTGTCCGGTAGGGTTGGATGGATTCGATAGAATGGCTTGGTGCGGCAGCCGCGATTCGCGGGTCCGTCCACAATCATGCGCTCTCTGGGCATTTTGACGACTTTCGGAGCGGATTGGAGACCTTAGAGTCCGTTTTGAAATTCACGGGTGGGCGGTTCGCCTGAGCAGGTTGCCGCCCA
>CAZOBN010000026.1:0-42884 GCA_964577835.1 uncultured Rhizobiaceae bacterium | reverse complement strand
GAAATCTTTCAAAAGGTCGCCCGTGCAAAACAAGCGTTAGAATCGCTACACTAGACCTGCGCTACACCGGCCAGGGCTACGAGCTGCGCACGCCGCTCGATGGGCTTTATGAGGACCGGCTGAACGTTCAATCGCTGATCGAGGCGCGCGAGCGATTCGACGAGCGCCACGCCCAGATCCATGGCCATGCGGCGAAGGAGAAGCCGGTCGAGCTGGTCAGCTATCGCCTGCGCGTGCGCGTCGCCGTGCCGAAATACCAGCCGGTCGCCGAGCCGCCCGGCGGCGCGCACAATGCCAAGGACGCGGCGAAAGGCATGCGCGAGGTCTATTTCGACGGCAAGAGCGCGACGGCCGCCAAGCTCTACGAACGCGACAGATTGGACGTCGGCGCCGAAATCCACGGGCCGGCGATCGTCGAGCAGTTCGACGCCACCACGGTCATCCCGCCGCGCTGGAGCGCGCGGGTCGACACCTATCGCAATCTCATCCTGGAACGGGAGGCGTGAGCATGGACGCGATCACCGTCCAGATCCTGCGCAACAAGATCGCCAGCCTGGTCGACGAGATGCACTACCATTTCTATCGCTCGGGCTATTCCACCATCATCCGCGAATCGCGCGATTTCAGTTGCGTCATCCTCGACCGGGGTGGCCGGCTGATCGTCGCGCCGCCGATGTTCTTCCACGCGCCGGTCTATCGCCATCTGGTCGGCCGCATCCTGCAGCTCTATGGAAGCGACAATCTCAAGGACGGCGACGTCTTCGTCTCCAACCATCCCTACGAGGGCGGGCTGCCCCACGTTTCCGATATGGCCTTCGTGGCCCCTGTGTTCGCCGATGGCGAGCTGGTCGCCTTCTCCGGCTCGATCGCGCACAAGGCGGACATCGGCGGCACGGTGCCGGGCTCGACCTCGGCCAGCGCCACGGAAATCTTCCACGAAGGGCTGCTGGTGCCGCCGATCAAGATCTGGGACGCCGGCCGCGAGCTGCCCGATATCGAACGGCTGATCCTCGCCAACAGCCGGCAGCCCGAGCTGGTGCGCGGCGACGTGCGCGCCCAGATCGCCGTCACCCGGATCGGCGCCAGCCGGGTCGCCGAACTGTGCCAGCGTTTCGGCGCCAAGACCGTCACCGAGTCTTTCGCGGCCATCCTCCAGGGTGCGGCGGACGAATTGCGCGCGGCCATCGGCAAACTGCCAGAGGGCAGCGCCTCGGCCGAAGGATTCGTCGACACGGACGGGATCGTGCTCGACAAGCCGGTCAAGCTCGCCTGCACGGTGACCATTAAGGACGGCATCGCCGCGTTCGATTTCACGAAGAGCGACCCCCAGGCCAAGGGGCCGATCAACCTGCGCCCATCCATGGTCGAGGCCTGCGTGTTCTATTCGCTGATCGGCTCGCTCGGCCCCAACCTGCAGTTCAACGACGGCATGCGCGACGTGGTGCGCTTCACCTATGCGCCGCGCACCATCACCAATGCCGAGGCGCCCGCGCCGGTGTCGAGCTATCAGATGGTCAATCTCAAGCTGGTGGATGTCATCCTGGAAGCGCTCGCCCATTTCAATCCAGGGCGCGCCGCCGCCAACGCCGGCTCGTCGGGCGCGCTCAGCATCGCCTGGAGCACGGGCCGCGCCGGCCAGTCCAACATGCAATACGAGATTCTCGGCTCGGCCTACGGCGGCGGCCAGGGCCACGACGGCGCCTCGGCGACGGCGACGCACCTCAGCAACCTGCACGTCACGCCGATCGAAATCCTCGAATCGGAATATCCCTGCCGCATCACCCGGTTCGAGATGATCCCGGATTCCGGCGGCGCCGGCCAGTGGCGCGGCGGCCTGAGCTTCCGGCGCGAATACGAACTGCTGGAGAACGCCACCGTGATCCGCCGTTACGACCGCGCCAAATTCCCGCCCAATGGCTTGGCGGGCGGCAAGCCGGGACGCGCCAGCCGCTTCGTCATCCGGCTGGGCAGACCTGACGAAACGGTCACCCCCGCCTCCGGCCGGTTCGAGATGAAGGCCGGCGAGCGCTTCCTGCTCGAAAGCGCGGGCGGCGGCGGCTACGGCGATCCGCGCCAGCGCGACCGCGCGGCCCTCGCCCGCGACCAGGCCGAGGGCGCCGTCACGCCTGAAGCCGTGAGCCGCGATTACGGAGCAAAATGACGGCCAAAAGACCCTGTCTCGCGGGTGCATACCGGACGGTCTTGCGCTAGGCTGACCATGGGCAGCGCCCGCTAGAGGCGTTTGCGCCCTTATCGGCCTTTCAGAGAGGTCATCGATGTCTCGCGATTCAATCGTGTCCCGCGTTTCGCGGCGCCGCGCCATACAAGGCGTCGCCGCAGCCGCCGTGCTGCCACTGGTTCCCGCCACCTCGTTCATCGCGCGCCCGCTCCATGCGGAACCGATGTCACTGCCAACCTTCAATCTCGCGGGCAACGTCTTTTCTACCGGTGAGCGCGACCGGCGCTGGGCCGCGGTTCGCGCGATCATGGCGCGGCCGTCCTGGAACCTGGACGCGATTATCACCGCGGCCAGCGATTCGGACGGCAACTACGCGCGCTACCTGACCCAGATCGGCAACCGGCCGGGCAGCGGCGACGGGCCGGAAGTGATCTTCCCGCGCGACGGTGCGCAACCGGTCTATGTCCAGGTTGGATCGGGCCGCAACCGCGACATGTGGAAGACGCGGCTCAGCGACTGGATGAGCGGCAATAAGCTGGAGATCAGCAGCGATGGCGGCGCCGAAAAGCTGGCCGAGCAACTGGCGGCACGCGGCTTCAAGCGCGAGGGCGCGCGCATCGGCGTCGCGCGTCTCGCTGGCAGCCGCTTCGATCCGGACGGCCTCGTTTCGCAAACTTATATGGAGAAACTGCGCACCGCACTGCCCGGCGTGCAATGGGTCGCCATCGACAAATGGGGCATCGACCCCGGTCCGGTGGAAGAGGCCGCCATGATCAAGAGCAGCGAGGAACAGGCGGCGGTCCGTCGGGCGGTGACGGCCAGCGAAGCCGGGCTGGCCGCCATGGTCGCGGCGATTCGCGGCGGCGCCCAGCGCCAGGCCCAAATCTGGTTTGCCGCCTACACCGCCATGTTCGCCCAGACCGGCGAGGACCCGACGCGCCTGTCCATCTCCTTCGATCGCGGCGCCAACAGCACCTTGGGTCAGCCGGTCGCCGAGGAATTGAAGCCCGGCCAGATCATCAATCAGGAGATCGACGGCACGGCGCAGGGCTACCGGGCACAGGTCAATCACGCGGTGTTCGTCGGCGGCGCGACCACGGCGGGTTACGACTACTATCGGCGCGCCACGGATATCCTGATCTCCCTCCTCAACGAGGCGCCGAAAACCATCGTCCCGGGCAAGACCACCTTGGACGAGTTCGTGAAATGGTATGTGGCACGGCTCGACGCCGTGGGCGCCGAGGATACCTCCGGCGTCATGCTACATAGCAGCGGCATCGGCAATCTCAGCCGGCCGCGCGTCGGCCCGAGAAACTCGACCAAGGATTTGCCGATCATCATCCGACCCGGCATGGCGTTCGACTTCAAGCCGCAAATCCGCCTCAAGCGCGAGACGATGGCAGACGCCGGCGGGCGCAATCGCGATGTGCAGATCGGCGAGCATTTTCTCGTCACCGACACCGGCGTCGAGCGCCTCGGCAAGCGCGAACTGGCTCCGCTCACCACGCAATCTTGAGGCAAAAGAAAAGGGCCGCCGATCGGCGGCCCTTTTCTCATTCATTGTCGGCGGTTCGGCTCAGGCGACCTTGCGCTGCCGCGCCAAGCCTTCGAGATGGGCGATGACCTCGTCCGCATGCATCACGTCGGCATATTTGTGGTGCAGGTCGAACAGATTGACCTTGTGGCTCAGCATCGAGCGGTCGTAGGTGCATTCCTCGACCAGGGTGTTGTGGAAGCCGTAGGAATAGGCGTCCACCGTGCTGGCGCGCACGCATCCCGAGGTGCTTTCGCCGCAGATGATCAGGCTGTCGACGCCCATCTGGCGCAGATGGGCGACCAGCGGCGTGCCGAAGAAGGCCGACGCGCGCTCCTTGTAGATCACCAGTTCGCCCGGCTGCGGAGCCAGCTCGGCTTTGATGTCGTACATATCGGATTTGGGGGTTTCGCGGCCCATGTTGCGGTTGGTCGAATGGACGCCGCGGGTATCGACGTGGCGTGTGCTGTAGATCACAGGCACGCCGGCCTTGCGGGCGGCTGCGAACAACTTCTGGGTCGGCTCGATCGCCTTCCAGGCGTTTTCGCCGCACGAGCCGGAATGCTGCCGGTTGACCTCGCGCACCGGCTTGTTGCCGCCCTCGTAGGCCTTGTTGTAGAGATCGATCGCGAGTACCGCCGGGTTCTTCCCGACATAGGTCTTGCGGTGATAGGCCTCGTAAATCTCGAGGATATCGTCGTTGACGATGTCTTTCCAACAATGGTCTTCGAAATCGCGCGCCATCCTGAAACCTCCAGCAAACGGGATGTCCGAGATTACCCAGCGCCGCGCCCGAATGCAAAGCGCGAACAGGGGCAGACAGAGGGGACTGGCGGGGCCGGAACGCGTCGTGTAGTAAATCCCTTGAACAACCATCGATAGCAAAGCCGTCGAGCCGGTCGCCCCCGCCATGCGGATCGGCCGAAAAATGAGGGAGAGTCAGCGATGAAAGTGGGTTTTGTCGGCGTCGGCGCCATGGGCGAACCGATGGCGGGCCACGTGCTCAAGAGCAAGAAATTCGACGAGGTCTGGGTCTACGACATCGACAAGGCGGCGACCAAAGGCATCGCCAAGCAGGGCGCCAAGGTCGCCAAGTCGCTCGAGCAGATCGCCACCACCTGCGATGTCGTCATCATCATGGTCGGTTTCGACCATCAGGTGAAGCAGGTGGTCACCGATATCGCGGCCGCCGGCGGCAAGAAGGGCCAGGTGCTGGTCATCACCGCCACCAGCCATCCCGACATGGTCCGCGAGTGCGCCGCCATCGCCAAGAAGGCCGGTATCGGCGTGATCGACGCGCCGGTCTGCTTCGGCCTCGATGGGGCGCAGAACGGCACGCTGGCATCCACCGTTGGCGGTTCCAAGAAGGATGTGGAAAAGGCCCGGCCCGTGCTCGAATGCTACAGCCGCGCCGTGCATCACCTGGGCGAGCTCGGCGCCGGCGAGATCGGCAAGACCATCAACAACATGCTGCATTGGGCCCATTGCATCGCCAACTACGAGGCGATCCTGCTCGCCAAGGTCTACGGCATCGACGGCCAGAAGATGCGCGAGACCCTGCTGCAGTGCCCGGGCACCAACGGCACGCTGGAGCGTTGGGACGGCACCCGCTTCACCTGGCAGGAAAAGGACATGGACATCGCCCTCGACCTCGCCCAGAAGCGCAAGCTGCCGCTGCCGTTCTTCGGCCAGGTCGACCAGCTGATCAAGAACTACCACGCCGACGACGTCGCGGCGCTGCTCTATGAGAAGGCGGCGCCCTATCTCGGCAAGATGTACTCGGGCAAACCGATCTCGGCCAAGGACTGACACCGGAAAAGCGCGGGGCGGAAAGGGCTTCGGCCCCTTCCGACGCGCCGGGTTCGCGCCGAATGCGCAGCAAATTTTAGGGATTCTTTACCTTGCGGTAAGACGCGGCGGGTTATTCTCGGGACAATCCTCGTACAGGAATGTCCCATGTCGCCGATGACCATTCTCGACAGCCCGATCCTCTCGCGACACGTCCTGCGCGCCGCGCTTCTTGCGACGGTCGCGTTCGGGCTGGCTGCCTGCGCCTCCGATTCCCATCTCGAGCCGAGTGCCCGCGCCGCCGCGAGAGCGGCCGGTGAGGCCACCGGTGAAGCGCCCGGGTCGCCGGCCTCCACCCTGCTGCGCGTGGCGCGCGGCACGCGCGACAATGGCGATTTCGCCTCCGCTGTCACCGTCTACAAGCGCGTGCACGAGCTGTCGCCCTTTCGTGCCGATATTCTGGTCGAACTCGGCCAGGTGCTGAGCGCGCTGGGCGCCCACAACGACGCGGCCGAGGTGTATCGCGACGCTCTCAAGCTCGACCCCAAGAATGTCGATGGGCTGCGCGGGCTCGGCAATTCTCTTCTGGCCATGAATCAGCCCGAGCTGGCGCTCGAGCAATTTGTCGCAGGTCTAGCGCTGCAAAACGACCCTCGGCTGTATAACAGCATGGGCGTCGTGCACGACATGAACGGAAGCTACGAAAGCGCGCAGGACAGCTACCGCCGCGGATTGGATATTGCGCCCAGTGACGCCAATCTCCGCAATAATCTGGCGCTGTCGCTGGCGATCAGCGGCAAGTACGACGAGGCTATACAGATCCTCAGCCGCCTTGCGAACGAAATCCGCGGCATTCCGCGGCACCGTCAGAACCTGGCGCTGGTCTACGGCCTTTCTGGAAAATTCGCCGAGGCCGCGGGCGTCGCTCGCCTCGATTTCGACGAGCCCACGGTGCAAAACAATCTCGCCTACTATGAAACGTTACGGGCCATGTCGCAGCAGCAGCGCGCCGCGGCGATGTTCGGCATCACCGTGACGCCGAGTTCCGCGCCAGCGCCTCGCCAGCCAGCCCAGGCAACGCCGGCGGCCACGATCGTTTCGGAATCAAACTGACAATCGGCTGCCGACGCCGTTTGCCGGATAGGCCTTCAGGAAATTCGAAAGAATAGGCCGCGACGCCGCCGTTGCGATCGTGCGGCGAAGCCGCTTACATTTTCGTGAGCGCGTCGATCGTTTTAATGACGGCCGGCCCGATCAGAACGACGAACAGAGTCGGCAGGATAAACACGACCATCGGCACGGTCAGGATCGCCGGCAAACGCGCCGCCTTTTCTTCCGCCCGCATCATACGCTCGTTGCGAAACTCGGCAGCCAGAACCCGCAAGGATTGCGCCAGCGGCGTGCCGTATTTTTCCGTCTGAAGCAGCGAACCGACCACCGCGCGAATGGATGGCAAGGTCACACGCTTGCTCAGATTGTCCAGAGCCTGACGCCGCTCCGGCAGGAAGCCCAGTTCCAACGAGGTGAGCTGGAACTCGTCGGCAAGCTCCGGTGCGCCGCGCCCCAACTCGCGGGAGACGCGCGCTAGCGCCGCATCCAGGCTCAAGCCGGCCTCGACGCAGATCACCAGCAGGTCCAGTGCGTCGGGCACGCTCTTGCGAATGGCGTTCTGACGTTTGGAAATCTTGTTCTTGATCCAGATTCCCGGTCCGAGAGCGCCAAGCAGAACACTGCCGATGCAGGCGATAACCTTGTTGGTGGACGTTAGATTATAAGCGTCCATGCCCTCAATCAGAATCAGCGCCACCAGACCGAACGCCAAGGGAAGACAGAGCTTGCAAAACAGGAAAACAATCAACGCCTCGCGGGAGCGAATGCCGGCCTGAGCGAGACGCTCACGCATGTTGCCGGTCTTCTCGCCTTGCAATAAACGGAAGCGCAGCACGATATTGGCCATCAGGCCCTGAGCCGCGGGACGTTGCCGCGGGCGCGCGTGACCGAGATACCGAGCCATGAGTTCCGACCGACGCGCCAGCAGGGACTTCGCCCGCACGACGATCGGATCGCGGACCAGCAGCGCCTGCCAAAGGGCGATGACGACAAAAAAGGCCACCACGCCGAACAAAATGGCGAGAGCGTCTTCCGGTTTCATGCCGCCCGGCAGATATTTGGCGAGGGTGCTCATATGTCGAACTTCACCATTTTCGCCATGACGAGCACGCCCATCAGCATCGTTGTCAGTCCGATAGCGATGACGATCATGCCGCGCGGATCGGTGAACAAGATCGTCATATAGGCCGGGCTCAGCAGCATCAGAATGCCGAACATCACGAAAGGCAGGGACCCGATGATATAAGCGCTTGCCCGCGCCTCGGACGACATGGCCTTGATCTTGAGCTGCATCTGCAAACGGCGGCGCAGAATGTCGCCGAGATTGTCGAGCGTTTCGGAGAGATTGCCGCCCGTTTCCCGCTGCACCGACAGGCTGATGACGAAGAACTTGAATTCCGGCGTATCGAGCCGCTGCGCGGTATCCCAAAGCGCCTCTTCCAATGTTTGACCGAGCTTGACCGCATCGGTGATGCGCCGGAATTCGACGCCGACGGGATCGATCATCTCCTGCCCGATCGCGCCAATGGTCTCGCTGATCGGCAGGCCCGACTTGATGCCGCGAACCATGAGGTCGATCGCTTCCGGGAACAGCTTCGTAAACTTGCGCAAACGGCGCCCGATCATGTTCGACACCACCATATGGGGCATTCCGATGCCGATGACGATGGCGCCCAGCCCCGCGAGGATAAGCGGCGCGCCGAAGACGAGCGTCGCGACCACGCAGCAGACCGTTCCCAGAGCCACGCTGATCAGGGCATATTGCCCGGGCGAAAGGTTGAGTCCCGCCTTCATGAGACGGTGGCGGAGCATATGA
This sequence comes from uncultured Rhizobiaceae bacterium, assembly GCA_964577835.1. Lineage (GTDB taxonomy): Bacteria > Pseudomonadota > Alphaproteobacteria > SMXQ01 > SMXQ01 > CAVVYA01. The sequence continues at coordinate 34,457 of CAZOBN010000026.1, read as the reverse complement.
CGGCGCGGCATGAGACGCAGCGCCATGATGCCGAATCGGCCATCGTCCTTTCCGAGCAGAACGCTGGCCGATGCGGAATCCACTGGCGTGAAGCCCGACCAGCGGCGTCGTACGGTGTCGGCGCGCTTTTTTTGCTTGCGTGTCGCGCCTCCGCCTAAGGCCAGGCCCAGCGAGGCAATGGTCGCCAAGGCGCCTAAGAAGATCGCGGCGGTGATCATATCAACCGGCGTCATGCTGCACCCGTGACCGCTTCCATGAGCGAACGTCCCAAGCCAAAATATTCCGCGCGCGGCAAGAAATGCGGGCGCAGTCCCGTCGATTTGAAACTGCCCTTCAGGAGCCCGTCGTTATTCTCGCCCTGAAACTCGAACTGGAACAGTGTCTGTGTCGTGATCACCTCGCCTTCCATGCCGATCACCTCGGTGATGTGGGTGATGCGCCGGATGCCGTCGCGCATGCGGCTCACTTGCACGATCAGGTGAACAGCGGAGGAGATCTGCGTACGAACAGCCTGGCTCGGCAGATTGACGCCCGCCATCGCCACCATGTTCTCGATGCGGGTCAGGGCTTCGCGCGGGTTGTTGGCGTGAACCGTCGACATCGACCCATCGTGGCCGGTGTTCATGGCCTGCAGCATGTCCAACGCGGCGGCGTCGCGCACCTCACCCAGGATAATGCGGTCGGGACGCATACGCAGGGCGTTCTTGACGAGATCGCGCATGGTGATTTCGCCGTCGCCTTCCAGGTTGGCGGGCCGCGTCTCCAAACGCACGACGTGCGGCTGCTGTAGCTGCAGCTCGGCCGCGTCTTCGATCGTGACAATACGCTCGCCATGATCGATGAGCTGCGACATGGCGTTCAAAAGAGTCGTCTTACCGGAGCCCGTGCCGCCGGAGATCAGGATATTCAGGCGGCTGCGCGCGGCAATCTTCAGAACGCGCGACATCTCCGGTGAGACGTTGCGCTGAGTGGACATGACGTCGAGGGTAATTTTCTTCTGTGAAAATTTACGAATCGAGATCGAGGGGCCGTCGATCGCCAGCGGCGGCGCGATGATATTGACACGGCTGCCATCCTCGAGACGGGCATCCACGAGGGGCGTGGTCTCGTCGATGCGGCGGCCGATACGGGTGACGATGCGCGTCGCGATATTCATCACATGCGCATCGTCACGGAAGGTCACGCCTGTCAGCTCCAGCTTGCCCTTGCGCTCGATATAGACCTGCTTGGCGCCGTTGACCATGATATCGGTGACCGCCTCGTCGGCGAGAAGCGGTTCCAATGGCCCCAGGCCCAACATGTCGTTGAGTAGCATGGTCACCAGGTCGCGCTGCTCCAGCAGATTGAGCTGCAGCTTCAACTCACCCAGGATCTCGACCACAACGTTGCTGATCTGGCGCGCGAGTTCCTTCCGAGGCAGGCGCGACGCCGCTGTGACGTCGATACGCTCCAGCAGAATGGTTTGAATGCGCGCCCTGGCATCCTCGAGCGCCGCCCGGTGAGCGTTGGTCGCGGCGGACGCACGGACGATGACCGGCGTTGGAACGGCCAACTTTTCGTCCTGGTTGAGCGCTGGTTTGGCCTGCTGTGGGGACGGCGGAACGGCTTGCGGACCGCCGGGATTCAGGATGCCGTTGACCAGATGCGTGATCAGGTTCCGCTGCTCTACATCGCCAAGCACGATTTTGCGTTCGGCAAGTATTTCATCGACGAGTTGACCGACCTGGCTGGCGATTTCTCCGCGAGGGAGGCGCGCGAGAATCGAAATGTCGACCTGTTGAAGGAAGATCGACTGGACCTTCAGACGCGTGACGTCAACCGGTTCGCTCGATGGGGCCGTATCGGCCGCCTCCGGGGACACCGGTGCGGCGAAACCGGCCGCCACTTGCGCCCCAAGAGTTGGATCGGTGCGCGGGATGCCGGGAAAGGGAGTCACTTCGCCCTCGCGCTTCGCGTTGCGCCGGCCGAAGACGGGAGGCTTCATGATTTAAACAGTCGGGCGAGAATAGAGCTGCGCTTCTTTCCGGCCTTCGCCACGACCAATCCTTGGCTAAACTTGCGCAACGCTTCGGCGCCTTTGCTTTTCTTGGCAACGGCAGCCATCGGCTTGCCGGCACTGGCCGCCTGCGCCGCGGACTTCGGGTCGAACGGAATATTGCAGGAAATCTTCTCATCGATGCTACGTTCGAACTCGGCCGCCGGCATGTCCGATTTTCCCAACGGCCTGTACTGGTTGAGCATGATCTTGAGCCGTGTCTGCGGCGCGGCTTCGCGGACCAAGGTCTTGATCCGCAAGGCGTCACGCATAGCGGACAAGGAAAGATCGGCGACCAGCATCGTGGTGGTTGCCGATGAAATCAGCTCCGGATGCTGGACGGCGAAAGTGCGCGGCACATCGAGAATGATGTGGTCGAACAATTTTCCGAGCTCCGCGAGCATCGGGACAAAGGCCTCAGGGCTCCACTGACCGGCTCCGGCAAGCGGCTCCTCGGTGCTCAGGATCGCCAACGTATCGTTCACGCGGATGACGGCGCGCTCGAGAAACAACGGGTCGATACGACCGGGATTGTGCAGGACGTCCCGGAAGCCATTGCCCGGATCGACGTCGAGGGACAAAGCGACGGTGCCGAAATGCAGATCCAGATCGATCAGGACGACCCGCTGCTTCTGCTCCTGAGACAATATCCACGCGAGATTGAGCGCGACTGTCGAGGCGCCGACGCCGCCACGGGCGCCGACGACCGAGTGAATGCGGCCTCGTTTGCCCTCCGCGGCATCCTGCTTGCCGCCGGACGTCGCGTGCGCGACGGCCCGCGCGAGATCGGCCGCGGCGACCGGCTTGACCATATAGTCGGTCACGCCCGCGTCCATGAGACTCCGGTAGAGACGAACGTCATTCGTGGTTCCGAGCGCGATGACGCGGGTCCCAGGCTCGCACACCTCGGCCAGGCCATTGACATCGGCCAAAGGCTCGGACGACTCGGATAGATCGACGATGAGCAGCGTCGGCGACACGGATTCGCTCAGCTCGCGCCGGGCAGCCGATATGCCGCCTGTCTGTATCAACGGCTCGCGCCATTTCTGTTCCGCCGCGAGGCGGATCAGAGTCTGCCGCGTCACGTCGTCGGCCACGAAGGCCATGACCGACAGGTCGTTTTGAACCTCGGAGCGGCTCTCGCCGGACAGTTTGATAGCCGCCGTGCTCATTTGCCCCCCGTGCCCGTTTTCTCGAGCGGCTTGACCTTGTCCGTGCGGTAGCGCTGGATCGCGCCGGTAGACCCTTCGGCATCGGCAGGTCCCGGCTGGCGACCCTGGATCAACTCGCTCGGATCCGCTACCATCGCGCCAAAATTGGCGGTGGTGGAGCAGCCCAGATTGCTCATCGGCGTATTGCTGTAGTCCGAGGTCGTCGGCTTGCTCCAGTCCGGGCAGTTCGGGGGCACGACGACGTGACGATTGACCACGATGCGCACGAGTCCCGGCTGCGCCTCGACGGACGGCAAACCGGCGGCCTGGATGCCATGCGCTTTCATGTAGTTCAGAACGTTCGTCGTGCGTTGCGAGGTGCCCGCACGCGTTTCCGTGAGCACATAAACTCGATCGCCGTAGCCGATATCGTGCCGCGCGATGAAGCCGTCAAGCTGCGCCATTTCCACAGGCAAGAGCTGGGCGCCGTTCAGAAATCTGACATCGTGCACCAGGCGAACCGGCTCCACCTGATTGCGCTTGGGTGCCTGCACGTCCGACCAATTTGCCGCCGGAGTGCAAGCCGCCGTCGCCAGCAGCATGAAAGCGCCGGCGGCCAGGGCAAGGGTGCTGATGGGGGAATGCTTCATAATGCCTAGTCCAAGGTGAAGCCGACCGAGCCGATCAATCGGCGGCCGGAGTTCATGACGGGGGTGGGCTGCCCGATGGGCTGCTGCGGACGGTTGAGCGGATCACGTCCGAGCCGCTCACCATCGCTCGGCACGATCAACCCATCGGTGGGCAGCGATACCATGCGGGTGTCGCTGACGGGCTTGACGATATAGGGGGTGATGACGATGACGAGCTCGGTCTCGTTGCGGCGAAAGCCATCCGACCGGAACAGCGCACCGAGAATCGGCAGGTCGCCGAGTCCCGGAAGCCGGCGCACGTCATGCGAAACATTGTTCTGAATCAGCCCGGCAATGGCGAAGCTTTGGCCCGAGCCAAGCTCCACTGTGGTTTCGGCCCGCCGGGTCGTCAGGGCCGGAATGACAAAGCCATTGATCCGCACTTCACCGGTGGTGGTGAGCTGGCTCACCTCCGGACGCACGCGAAGGTTGATCCGGCCATCGTTCAGGATGGTCGGCGTGAAGGCCAGGCCGACGCCGAATTTTTTGAACTCGATCGTGACGGTGTTGAGGTCCTGCGGTACCGGGACCGGGAACTCGCCGCCGGCCAGGAAGCTCGCCGTCTCGCCCGAGGTTGCGGTGAGGTTCGGCTCCGCCAAAACCGTCAGCAGGCCTTCGGTTTCCAGCGCGTCGATCACCGTGTTGACGTCCCAATTTCCATTCGTGAAGCCACCGAACAGGCTGTCCGTGGCCTGACCGCCAATGTTGTTACGAGTCAGGAAGGAGCCGGCTACCGCCGCGGGCGTGCCCGTCGCAAGACCGAACGCGAAAGAACCTGCGTTAAGCAATGCATCCCAATTGAATCCGAGTCTTTTGATGGTGTTTCGTGACACCTCGGCGACGCGTACGCGGAGATTGATCTGATTGGGACCCTTTACCGCGATTCGGTTGATCACATTGGCGTCGCCGCCGGACAGCCGCGAGGCCAGGCTCCGCGCATCCTCGGCTTGCTGGGCCGAGCGCACGACGCCGCTCAGCACCACCGCGTCGCCGAGCGAGGAGGCTTTGATGTAGGCTTCCGGTATGTAGTCCCGGAGGGCCTGCTCCAACCCGCTCAGATTGTGGGTCACGGCAATGCGAAAATTGGCGAGCAACTCGTCGTTCTGGTCGACGGCGAACAGCGACGTCTCGCCGGCCTTCTTGGCGAACACGTAGACCAAGGTCGGCGACTTGACCTGGATATCGGCGATTTCGGGATCGGCCAGGAACACGCTGGCCGCGGGCTGGTCGAGCCGCACGAGACGGCCCTTGTTGACCTCGATCCGCATGGCGGCGGCTTGCGTCGAAATCAGGCGGGCGCCGTTCGGCTGCGCGGCTGCCGGCACGGCTTGCGCCATCGCCGCGCCGATCCCGACGCAGGAACCGAGCTGCAGGCTCAAGAGCACGATAGCCCAAAGAAGAGAGCGGCTGAGCGTCATTGTACAGGTTCCGCCGATGCGGCATCCATGGCGGATGTGTCGTTGGACGCGCCGTCTGCCTCCGCAGTGCCGTTGCGGAAGCCTTTCACCTGGCTCTTGTCGCCGCGCATGATGGTCACTTTGTGAGTCTCGCCGAGGCCGCCGATCAGGCGGCTAACCTCGTTGTCGATCGTGAAGCGCCCCTCGCTGATCGTTATCTCGGCCGGCTTGGGTTTGCTGTTGCTCAGGGCAGCCAGAAAGTCCTCGGGAAGCGCCGCGTCGCCTTCGTCCAGTTCTGCCATGCTCAATGCGTCTTGACTCAATGCGCCTTGCAATTCTTCGCGGCTCAGGCTGCGCAGGCTCAGCGTGAGCTCGCCGAGCCGGCGCGCCACATTGACCATTTCGGCCTGCTTCGGCGTCACTTCGAACGTGATGGTGCGCGCCACGGTCGGCGTGGAATTTTGATCGTCCGTCCTCTGGTCGATCGCGACGACGCGCACATCGCGCAGCACGGTCTCGGTGGCCAAAGCCTTCTTCCGGCCATCGACGTCGTCGTTCTTGACCGAATGGGTCACCAGAAGATCGACGCGGTCCCCGGGAAAGACGAAACCGGCGATGCCGGACGTTGCCGTCACCGAGACCGAAACGGCTCGGAAGCCAGGTTCGAGCACCGCGGCCATGAACCCCCGATCGCCGGGCTTCACGAGGCGCGCGTCGGTGATCGGTTCGTCCGCCGCGATGCCGCTGCGAACGACGGAACCAGTCAGTTCCTCGGGCTGGCGCTTCCCCTTCAGGAGGTAAGTCGCCGGCATCTGATTGTCGGGCCAAGCCTGCCAGCGCAGATCTTCCGGCTTTATGAACCTGCCGGCGGGAAGCGGCGTCTTGGCGACGAGCACATATTGCGACGCCTCTACCGGCACAGGTGTCGGCGCAGCCGTCACGACCCGCTGGGAATTGATCCAGCCGCGCGCCAGCATCGCCGTGCCGAGCGCGGCGATGAGCGCGAATGCGATGAGAATGATGTTACGCGGGCTCATGATGTGCCTCCCTACAGGAGCTTAAAGCCCAGGAGTCTATAAATGATGAACAGGCCGCCGAAGGCGATCGCCGCGCCATAGGGCACAGGCATCTTCAATATGGCGCGGACCATGCCGACGGTTCCGGACGGATAAGCGGCCGCGCGAACATCGTTGGGCAAGCGCACGAGCATCGCGGTCTTCGCGCCGATGATGCCGAGAGACAGAATCCCGCCCGCAACGCCAGCAACGATCACGAGCGGTAGGAGCCAACCGAGGCCGGCCCAAAGGGCAACGGCGGAGAAAAGCTTCACGTCGCCGCCGCCGATCGCGCCCAAACTGAAAAGGCCAAAGCCGATGGCGAAGATCAACGCCGCGGCAAGCACGCCGCCCGACCAGTCCACGGGCGTTCCGCCGAAATAGCCAGCCAGCCAATAGATCGGGTAGAGCGTCGCCATGGCGAGACAGATGCGATTGGGGATGAGATAGCTGCGCAAATCGCTGACGGCACCCCACATGAGCAGACCACCGCAGCACCAAAGAACAACCTGTTGAGTGAAAACTGCTGTCATGGCGCTTGATCACAAACGAAATCAGTACGGAAGCTTTTGAAGCCACTCGGGGCCGCGTCAAGCGGGGTGGCGCTGGGTCACCACGGACCCAGCGCCACTTGCCTTCGATGCGGACCCCGAATGTCTCATGAGGTCTTCCGCACCCGTTAAGGGGCGGCGGGGCACGGCGGGTCGATGCCGGCTATCGCGTCCGACAAGCACAGCGACACCTTGGTGAACATCTCGTTCAGCGAACTGCCCAGGCTGCTCAGGGCGGTGATGGCGGCAACCGACACCAGCGCGGCGATCAGGCCGTACTCGATCGCCGTGGCGCCGGATTCGTCGGCGATCAAGCTACGAAATTTGGAAGTCAACATTGTTCTCTCCTCAGAGATGATGGTCGCAAGTGGGGACCATCATGGCGCCTGTCAGTTAAGAGCCGGTAAATCCCAAGAGAAAAAATGACGGAAAAAACGACTGAAACAAGCACCCTGGGGTAAAAACATCCAAGGATTACTATCGTTAGTAAAACTAATATTTGAATATAAATTATTTAAAATGCCGTCTAACGATTTCTCGCGACACACCACCTTCAAAAAAACGGTTGTTTTCAGCGTTTTTCTGCCGGGGATGGAACCCTATGGGGAATTTAAGTAGAATCCACTGAATATTTGGCGATTACTGTCTTCATTATTTACGGCTTGGTAAGTCGCAAGTGGCATCCTCTCCCTCATCAGGCGTGTGAGGTGCCAAATCATGTCCATTTTTCATTGGCGGAAACGCCAGGGCTCTCCGGTGAGCGCGTCAGCGCGCGTGACGAATTGTTTTCCCGCCAAGGCCGCGCGGGTCGCGCGAGCGTTGGCACGCAGCGAGCGCGGGGCCACGGCCCTGTTTATTGCCATCGCGATCGTTCCGTTGCTGGCGTTCGTCGGACTCGCAGTCGACACGACGCGCGGCTACCTGGTGAAATCGCGGCTGAACCAGGCGCTCGACGCCGCGGTGCTCGCCGGCGGACGGGTTTATGCCAGCCCGAACCGCGACGACGACATCCGGATGTATTTCAAGGCCAATTTCCCCGACGGCTATATGCAAGCGACGACCGCGCCTCTCGTGATCACTGCCGACGACGTGAACAAAACGCTCACCGTCACAGCGCAGGCGACCGTGCCGACCACCTTCATGCGTCTGGTGGATATCGACTCCATGGCCGTGGCGTCCGCCACAGAGGTCACGATCGCGGCGCAGAATGTGGAAGTGGCGCTCGTGCTCGACATCACCGGCTCGATGGCGGGCTCAAAAATAGTCGGGCTCCGGGACGCGGCGAATGCACTGGTCGATATCGTCGTCCAAGACCAGCAAACGCCGTTCTATACCAAGGTCGCGATCGTTCCCTACTCAATGGCCGTGAATGTCGGCGCCACGACAGCCCCACAAGTGCGAGGTGCGATTCCGCCAAAGGCGATTTCCAATATCACGAAGGCCAATCCCGCGGTCGTCACCTCGACGAACCACGGGTTCAATACCGGCGATAAGATCGTCATCAACGGCGGCGGCACCATGACGCAGCTTCCTAACAGCGTCACGGCGAGTGTGACCGCCAGCAACAATCCGCAGTTCTGGGTGGTCCAGAAACTAGACAACGATACCTTCAGCCTCAAAAGATGCGGCAACAGCTCGTGCAGTAGCGGAAACTTGAGCGACGTCGATAGCACCAGTTGGGGTAACTATACCGCGGATTCCGGCTCCATATCTTGCACGACGGTCGGTTGCCCTTATCTCTCGTTCCAACGAGACAGCGACAATGCCTGGAGGACTTGGCTGCTCAGCACCACCAACTGCGTAACCGAGCGCGTCGGCGCCAATGCCTATACGGATGTTGCACCGAGCACCGCTGTCGTGGGCCCGAAGTACGAACCGGCGGGTGGCGTCACCGGTGACGGCAATTCCTGTCTCTCAGTTCCGATCATTCAGCCGCTGTCGAGCGACAAAATCCAGCTTCATACTATGATCGACGCACTGTCGGAGGGCGGCTCGACAGCGGGTCAGATCGGTATTGCCTGGGGCTGGTATCTGCTGTCGCCGAACTTCGGCTATCTCTGGCCGGCCGCCAGCCAGCCTGCCGCCTACGGCACCCCGAAGCTGCTCAAGGTCGCCGTCATCATGACCGATGGCGCGTTCAACACGATCTACAACAAGGGCGTCATCGCCCAGGATTCAGGGTCCGGTAGCGGCTTCGCCTACAACAAGATCAATCAAAACGCGACCAACGGCAGCGGTTTCACCCAGGCGCAAGCCCTCTGCGATGCAATGAAAACGCCAGCACCCGGCCCCAACATCGAGATCTTCACTGTCGGCCTCGATCTGCCCAATCAAGCCGCCATCGATATCATGAATTACTGCGCGACGGATGCGTCGCATGTCTATCTTCCCGCCTCCGGAGCGGACATGGAGGTCGTATTCCAAGACATCGCGATGAAGATCTCCAGGCTCAGGCTCTCGAAGTAAACACCGCGTGTCACGGCGCGGCGGATAGCGACGCAGCCAAGTCAACGAAGCGTGCGGGCGGCCGCAGGTCTGCCGTCCGATGTTTGGCGCGGCTGCCGGAATACCCTCCAGGACACCTCTATGACGTCGCCATGCTCAGGCTTTCACAGTCAGCCATGGCCGATCGCAGCTCGCTAGGCTAAGGACGCCGCAGCGCCGACCCGCTCTGTCACGACGGCCGGCGTGGCGCTGTCAGCTGTGTGACGGGACTGGAAAAGAGCCGGCCGCTTCCTAGCCGCGAATCGTGGCGGACACCAGCGTTACCGACGCGGCAGTTCATGCCGCCGGACGATCAGCAAGGATTGGCGCAAAGTAATGACAGGGATCCTACGCGCGGGCGGAACATGGCGCGGTGGTAGACGACGTTCGGCGGCACCAGGGCCGGGATGAACGTCGGCGTAAAATTGTAGTAAATCTCGGCGATGATCGCATTCTCGCCGTCTCGCACCAAAAACCCGGGCGGCAAGGTAACGTTGCCGCCCACCACCGTCCCGATCTTGCTCGCGACACCCGTCAACGTTCCGCCGCCAGTGCGCTGCCAGTCGAGTTTGGGAGCCGCCGCGCCGACGGCACTGACCGACGAAACGATCAAGATTTGAGACGCACCGGCCGCGAACGGCTGAACCATGGTGCTCGTCGCTGCGAAGATAATGTCGATCTCCGGAATCGATATCGCCTCTCCCTGGGACACCATGTCCGAGGTGGTCATGACCACGCGGCTGAGCTTCTGCTGGAGGAGCGCGAAGCGCGCGATATCGTAGCCGCCAAGCATCATGGTAACCAGCAGTGGCATGATGAGCGCCGTTTCCTGCAGGACCATCCCGCGGCGATCACGCACGATCGTGGCAAAACGACGCACAAACGGGCGTGTGAACACATTCTTCAACATGCGCTGGCCTGCGCGTTGTTGGCGTTCCACGGTTCGTTGCGTACCGCGATCGATGCGGCGAGCGGAATGACGCCGCCATTGAAGAACGGCGCCAGGAACGGCGTGAGCAGTTGCCAATCCACCGAGACGTTATAGACCACCACGTCGCCGGAATCGCCGGCGCCCGATGCGGCCATGTCCGCATCCCACTGTCCATTGCCGTTCACGTCGGTATAGGTATCGCCCGGATCCCACGTGCCGTTGCCGTTGACGTCATTGGTGAGGGGCTCGGGTTGGCCGACATCCGAAAGGCACTTGTAAACCCGCATGCTCACGTTTGCCGGCGTCAAGGCGATGAGACCGATCGCCCGGCTATTCACTATGTCGATGATGGCCTGCTCGCGCGTGACGCCCGCGGGAACGGTGCCGGTGATGCCGAAGCGCGCCGCGTCGCGCAGCCCGCCTTCCAGCAACGACGAGACGAAGAGCATCATCGATATTTCGATCACGCCCATCACGGCGGCCAGCACGACGGGAAACGCGAACGCGAACTCCAGCGCGGCGATGCCTTCGCGGGCTCGTCGCAGCCGCTGTGCCGTTGCATATATCGGGCGGAATAAGGTCATGGCGCCTGAGTTTTTGATCGCACAATTCTTCACGCCCGATTGTGCACCAAGGCGGTTAAGCGGTCTTTAAAGCGTCAATTATTGGTAAATTTGATGCGAAGGCGCGAGGGAGCGGCTCAGCCGCCGATCAGCAGCCGGCGACGGATCTCCGCGGTCACCTGCGCCGCCGCGGAGAGTGGGATGTAGCGCATTTGCGTAAAATCCCCGGCAACTTCCCGCCCAAGGGGACGCGCCATGCCGAGCCGGTAAAGCTCTTCATGGAGCCGGGCGAACGCCGGCTTGACGATGGCCGGCGGCGCATAGATGAAGACCGGCTTGCCGGTGGCGCAGGCTTCCGAACACATGGATACGGATTCGCCCGTGACGATCGCCGCGTCGCACAGGCCGAGAAAGCCGAAGTAGGGATTGCCGTCTTGCGCTCCACTCGGAGCCGCGCCCCACCGGTGAACATAGGACGGCACGGTCACGGCGCGCGTCAGCGCGTCGGCGGCCGCCTCGCCCGTGCGCCGGCTGGTGGTGATCATCAGGCTGCCGCCGCTGGCCCGCGCCAGGCCCGACGCCAGCGTGCCGAGCTCCGCCGCCAGCGCCGGCGCGAAACCGCGGCGGCGCGTCGCCCCGCCGACCAGCAGCGCGATGCGCGGCGACGGCAAGCCGGCGAGCCGGTCGCGCCAGCGCTCGCCCTCCTCCGCCAAGCGGGCCCGCGTGACGCGATTGGGCGCTCCGGTGGTTTCGATCAGGTTCGCGCGGTGCGCGCTGGCATCGTGGCGCGGTGCCGCGATCAGGTCGAACTCGTCGCGGCCGTGGACCGGATCCATGATCTGCACGATGCGCGTGCGTTGGCCGTCGGCCCGGGCGCGGCGTTTGAGCCAACGCGCCACGGCACCGAGCCGGCGGCCGGTGGCGATGACGAGCTCCGGCCACGGCGGCGTGAGGCTGTTGCGGCTCGCGGCCTCGAGACCGGCGAGACCGCGCGGCCCCAGGGCGCCGGGCAGCACGGCGAGTGGACGATAGCGCAGGCTGCGCGTCTCGAACGGCACGCCCAAGGCCTCCGCGACGCCGATACTTTGGTTCGCGTGCCCGACGACATCGTCGGTCAGGACCCAGAGAGAGGGGCGCGGCAGGGCGGCGAGTGGTGACGTCATGGCCTCTGGGACTCTGGTATCAGGACTCAGAAATGCGTGACACACCCCCCACCCTAACCCTCCCCCACAAGGGGGGAGGGAAAAACGTCGTAAGGCAGCCGGTTACTCCCTCCCCCTCGATGGGGGAGGGCTGGGGTGGGGGTGACTCACGGTTTTCCGATAATCGGCACTAGGATGGCCGGCAAGTCCTAGCATCTTTGCACGGGTTTCGCCAAATCCACGGCTCGCCCGTTCGACCCGGCAGCGCGAACCGCCTGGGCTGTCCGGCCTCGGTGAGCCCGGCGTCACGGCGATTTCGCTGGCTCGACCGGCGATCTTTGCTAGAGTTTGGCCATGTACCGTCGGATTCTCGCCTTCTGCACCGCTCTCCTGCTCGCGGCCACGACCGTCGCCGCCGTCAGCCATGCCCAGCCGAAATCGAAGGACGAGCTGGTCATCGGCATGACCCAGTATCCGACGACGCTCCACCCGAGCATCGAATCGATGCTGGCCAAAACCTACGTGCTCGACATGACGCGGCGGCCGTTCACCGCCTACGACAAGGACTGGAAGCTGATCTGCATGCTGTGCACCGAGCTGCCCAGCATCGAGAACGGCAAGGCGGTACCGGAGGACCTGCCCGGCGGCAAGAAGGGCATCGCGGTCACCTATACCATCCAGCCCGAGGCGAAATGGGGCGACGGCACGCCGGTCACCACCAAGGACGTGCTGTTCACCTACGAGGTCGGCCGGCATCCCCAGAGCGGCGTCGCCAACGGCGAGCTCTACCGCCGCATCAGCAAGGTCGATGTGAAAGACGACAAGACCTTCACCCTCCATATCGACAAGCTGACGTTCGAGTATGCCGCGATCAACGACTTCTTCGTGCTGCCCGAGCATCTCGAGCGCGCCCGCTTCGCCGATCCCGCCGCCTATCGCGGGCGCAACGGCTACGACACCGACACCACCAACCCGGGACTCTACTTCGGGCCCTACAAAATCACCGAGAAGGCGGTCGGCTCGCATGTCGTGCTCGAGCGCAACCCGACCTGGTGGGGCAAGCCGCCGCAGTTCCGGCGTATCGTCATCCGGATCATCGAGAACACGGCCGCGCTCGAAGCCAACCTGCTGTCGGGCAGCATCGACTATATCGCCGGCGAGGGCCTCGGCCTGACGCTCGACCAGGCTCTGACCTTCGAGAAGCGCCACGGCGGCAAATACGACGTGCTCTATAAGGAAAGCCTGGTCTATGAGCACGTCGAGCTCAATCTCGACAATCCGATCCTCAAGGACAAGCGGGTGCGCCAAGCGCTGCTGTTCGGGCTCGACCGGGAGGTGATGAACAAACAACTGTTCGGCGGCCGCCAGCCGGTCGCCAGCACCTCCGTCCATCCGCTCGATCAGGGTTACGACCCGAATGTGCCGAGTTACCAGCACGACTTGAAGAAAGCGGCGAGTCTGCTCGACGAGGCGGGCTGGACCGTCAAGGGCAAGGGAACCCGGATGAATGCCAAGGGCGAGCCCCTGGTGCTGGAGCTGATGACCACGGCAGGCAACAAGAGCCGCGAGCAAGTGCAGCAGGTCCTCCAGAGCCAATGGCGCCAGCTCGGCATCGATGTGCGCATCCGTAATGAGCCGGCCCGTGTGTTCTTCGGCGAGACGGTGACCAAGCGCAAGTTCCCGGCGATGGCCATGTTCGCCTGGTTCTCCGCGCCGGAGAACGTGCCGCGCAGCACGCTGCACTCGGAGGAAATTCCGACGCCGCAGAACAATTTTGCGGGGCAGAACTACACCGGCTACCGCAACCCGAAGGTCGACAAGTTGCTCGACGCCATCGAGATCGAGCTCGACCGCGGCAAGCGCATGACGCTCTGGAGCAAACTGCAGGTCATCTATGCCGAGGACCTGCCCTCCCTGCCGCTCTATTTCCGCGCCGATCCCTTCATCTTTCCGAAATGGCTGAAGGGCATCGAGCCGACCGGCCACCAGGACATCTCGACGCTGTGGGTCGAGAACTGGCACGTCGCCCCCTGACCGCGTCATCCATGGCTCCTTCCGCCTCAGCGGTTTCGCCCCCTTCCTCATCCGAGCCGCCGCCGCTTCTCGTCGTCCATGACCTGCGCGTCACCTTTCCGACGCCGCGCGGCGAATTGAGCGCGGTCGACGGCGTGTCGTTCAGAGTCACGGCGGGACGCACGCTCGGCATCGTCGGCGAATCGGGTTCGGGCAAAACGGTGAGCGCGCTGGCGCTGCTTCGTCTCATCCCTCCGCAAGCGACGATGACCGGCGAGATCCTGTTCGAGGGCCGCGACATCGCGGGCCTTCCCGAGCCCGCCATGGAGCGGTTGCGCGGCGACCGCATGGCCATGGTGTTCCAGGAGCCGATGACGGCGCTCAACCCGGTCATGACCATCGGCGACCAGATCGCCGAGGCCTGGATCGTCCATCGCGGCGCCGCACCGGCGGACGCGCGCGCCGCCGCCGTCGGCATGATCGAGAAGGTCGGCATTCCCGATGCTGCCCGGCGCGCGCAGAGCTATCCGCACCAGCTTTCCGGCGGCCAGCGCCAACGCGCGATGATCGCCATGGCGCTGGCCTGCGGACCGGCGCTGCTCATCGCCGACGAGCCGACCACGGCGCTCGACGTCACGGTGCAGGCGCAGATCCTCGATCTGATGATGCAGATGCAAGCCGAGTTCGGCATGGCCGTGGTGTTCATCAGCCACAATCTCGCGGTGGTCTCCGAAGTCGCCGACGATGTCGCCGTGATGTATGCCGGCCGTATCGTCGAGCAGGCGCCCGCCGACGCGCTGTTCGCCCGGCCTCTGCATCCCTACAGCCGCGGGTTGATCGAAACCGTGCCGCGCGTCGGCCACGGCCGCAAACGCCTGCCGGCCATCCCCGGCGCCGTGCCCGATCCCCTGCGCCTGCCGCCCGGCTGTCGTTTCTCCGACCGCTGCCCCCTGGCGGACGATGGTTGCCGCCGGGCCGACCCGCCGTTCGCCGAAACCGAGCCCGGCCGCTGGGTCGCCTGCTACAAGCCGGGCCAGTTACCGGGGCGGCCCGTGGCATGACGGCGGCGCGCGGCCATGCCGACCCGCCGCTGCTCGAGGTCGAGGGCTTGAGCAAATATTTTCCGCTCGGCGGCGGCTCGTTGTTCCGCCGCAGCCGCGCCGTGCTCAAGGCCGTCGATGACGTCAGCTTCGCCATCATGCCGGGCGAGACCCTGGCCCTGGTCGGCGAGAGCGGCAGCGGCAAGACGACCTGCGCCCGCACCATCGCGCGGCTCTACAAGCCCGATGCGGGAAAGATCGTGTTCAAGGGCATCGAGATCAGCCGTACCCCGGCACGCGCCCTGCGGCCGCTGCGCCGCGCCTTCCAGATGATGTTCCAGGACCCGTTCGACTCGCTCGACCCGCGCCAGCGCGTCGGCGACATCATCGCCGAACCGCTGGTCATCCACCGCTGGAACAACGGCGCGGCGCGGCGCGAACGGATCGCCGAGGTGATGCGCTGGGTCGGGCTCAATCCGGCCGACGCGATGCGCTATCCCCACGAATTCTCCGGCGGCCAGCGCCAGCGCATCGCCATCGCCCGCATGCTGGTGCTCGAACCCGAACTAATCATCGCCGACGAGCCGCTGTCGGCGCTCGATGTCTCGATCCAGAGCCAGATCCTCAATCTGCTGGCCGAACTCCAGGCCCGCCTCGGCTTCGCCTGCCTGTTCATCACCCACGATCTCGCCGTGGTCGACGCCATCGCCGACCGTGTCGCCGTGATGCATTCGGGAAAGATCGTCGAGATGGCGAGCCGCGAGGAGTTGTTCGCCAATCCGCGCCATCCCTACACCCGCACCCTGCTGGCGGCCGTGCCGCAGATGGGCCGCGGCAAGCGCACGCCACGGCAAGCGAAGGCGGGCGCGCCATGATGCGCTTCATCGCGGGGCGGCTCGGCGAATCGCTGGTCGTGATCCTCATCATGTCGTTCGTCGTCTATGTGCTGATCGGCCTGATGCCGGGCGATCCGGTCGACCTGATGATCGC
This sequence comes from uncultured Rhizobiaceae bacterium, assembly GCA_964577835.1. Classification (GTDB taxonomy): domain Bacteria; phylum Pseudomonadota; class Alphaproteobacteria; order SMXQ01; family SMXQ01; genus CAVVYA01. The sequence continues at coordinate 18,416 of CAZOBN010000026.1, read as the reverse complement.
CGGCGATCCCAAGCTGACCTCGGCCGACATCGCGCGTCTCAAGGCCGTCTATGGCCTCGATCAGCCCTTGTGGGACCGCTATGTCGCCTGGCTCGGCGCGGCGCTGACCGGCGATTTCGGCAATTCGCGTCTCCATATCCGCCCGGTGCTCGAGGTCATGGGCCCGTTCCTCACCAACACCCTGGTGCTGATGGGCGCGAGCTTCGTGCTGTCCGTCGCGGTCGCCATCCCGGCTGGCGTCTTCGCCGCGCTGCGCCCCCATTCGAAGCTCGATCACATCATCAACCTGCTGTGCTTCGCCGGGATTTCCGTGCCGGTGTTCTGGCTCGCGCTCATGCTGATGATGGTGTTCTCGGTCTGGCTCGGCATCCTGCCGGCGAGCGGCGTGGCGACAGTGGGCGATGGCAGCCTGGGCGACCGCCTGCTGCATCTCGTCCTGCCGACGCTGACGCTGACGGTGTTCAGCATCGGTCACTACACCCGCTACGTGCGCGCCGCGATGATGGAAACCATGCGCCAGGACTATATCCGCACGGCGCGCGCCAAGGGCGCGCCGCGGCCGCGCATCCTGTGGCGCCATGCCTTGCCCAACGCGCTGATCCCGGTGATCACCATCATGGCGCTGAGCTTCGGTAGCCTATTCTCGGGCGCGCTGGTCACCGAGACCATGTTCGCCTATCCCGGCATGGGCAAGATGATCTACGACGCGATCATGGGGAACGACTACAACTTGGCGCTGATCGGCCTGCTGTTCGCCACCCTGCTGACGCTGGCGGGCAATCTGCTCGCCGATATCGCCTATGCCTGGCTCGACCCGCGCATCTCCTATGGCGGCGGCGAGGCGCGCGCATGACCGCGCCGGCACTCCCCATCGCAGAGATCGACCGCAGCGCGCCCTGGAGCCTGTTGTGGCGCCGCTTCTTGCGGCACAAGCTGGCGCTGGTGAGCCTGGTGGTGCTGGTCCTGCTCTCGCTGATGTCCGCCCTGGCGCCGATGTTCGAGCGCCTGCTGGGCTTCGACGTCACCGCCGTCGATCTGCTGGCGCGCCTCGCGCCCCCCTCGCTTGAGCATCCGCTCGGCACCGACGAGCTCGGCCGCGACCTGTTCCTCCGCCTGCTCTACGGCGGGCGGGTGTCGCTGCTGGTCGGCATGCTCGCGGCGCTGGTCGCGGCGGTGATCGGCACCGCCATCGGCCTGCTCGCCGGCTATTTCGGCGGCAAGCTCGACGCGCTGCTCATGCGACTGACCGATGGCGTGATCGCACTGCCGCTGCTGCCGCTGCTCATCGTGCTGGCGGCGGTCGATCTCTCGAAGATCGGCCTGCCGCCTGAAATCGTCAACGACCCGAACGTCAGCCTCTATCGGATCATCCTGATCATCGCCCTGGTTGGCTGGACGACGGTGGCCCGCCTGGTGCGCGGCGCGACGCTGTCCTTGCGCGAGCGCGACTTCGTGCTCGCCGCCATCACCCAGGGCGCGTCATCCTTCCGCATCATGACCAGGCACATCCTGCCCAACGCGATCTCGCCCATCGTGGTCGCGACGACGCTGTCGGTCGGCAATGTCATTCTGCTGGAATCGGTGCTGAGCTTTCTCGGGCTGGGCATTCAGCCGCCGACGCCGAGCTGGGGCAATATGCTGACCAACGCCCAGGAGACCATCTGGACCGCGCCCATGCTGGCGTTCTGGCCGGGCCTGCTGATCTTCGTCACCGTGATCGCGTTCAACTTCTTGGGCGACGGCCTGCAGGACGCACTCGACCCGCGCGCCACCGCGAACGATTAGAATCAGACGGCGGAGCTGGAAATCGGTCGGTCGCTCATCTGCTGCACCCACGCGCCCAGCGCCATGGCGGCGACGAAGATGACGGACTCCGGGATGCCGAAGGCGAGCGAGGCGATTGCCGGGCCCGGACAGAAACCTGTCAGGCCCCAGCCGATGCCGAAGATCGCCGCACCGGCGATCAGACGGCTATCGAGATCGCGCCGTGTCGGCAGCTCGAAGCGGCTCGCGAACAACGGCGCCGGCCGCGATTGAATCAGCCGGAAACCAAAGAAGGCCACCACGAGCGCGCCCGCCATGACGAGACTGAGGCTCGGGTCCCAGCGCCCGAAGATGTCGAGGAAGCCGAGAACCTTGGCCGGATCGATCATCTGGGAGACCACCAGGCCGAGGCCGAAGATGATGCCCGCGATCAGCGCCGCGATATTCTGCTTCATGATCATCCCCCCACCACATGGCGCGTCACATAAACGGTGACGATGGCGCTTGCCATGAAGACCATGGTGGCAACGATCGAGCGGGGCGACAGCCTTGCAATGCCGCACACGCCATGGCCGCTGGTGCAGCCGTTGCCCAACTGGGTGCCGAAGCCGACCAGCAGCCCGCCGACGACGAGCACCGGCCAGGAGGCCTGGATCTGGATGGCGACCGGCGCGATAAAGCCGTAGAGTCCCGCGCCGATCACCAGACCGACCAGAAACAGGACGCGCCATGCCGCTTCACCGGCCCGCCACCCCTGGGGGCCGAGCAGGCGGCCGGCGATGCCGCTGACTCCGGCGATGCGACCATTGAGCAGCAACAGCAGCACCGCCGCCAGTCCGATGAGCGCACCCCCGGTGAGGGCGCTGATAGGTGTGAAATTCTCGATCGTCACCACAACACTCCGCTATAAACGAGGCGCGCGCTCCACGTTGCTTACTTGATGACCCGCACGCCGATGCCGTGGAAATCGCTCCGGTCGTTGCCCTGGGCCGGCTGCACGATGCGCACCAGCTTGCGGTCCTTGATGCTGACCACGGCGAAGCCCGGCACGGTGCCCTTGGCCACGTGCGGCGCCGAGATCGGGTTCGGACCGCGGGTCGTGATAAAGGCGAAGCGGCCGTCCGGCGACATCGCCATGATGTCCGGCGTCGGCCCGACGTCCTTCAGTTCCTCGATGACCTGCAGCGTGCGCGGATCGATGACGATGCCGTTGCTGCTGACCCGGTTGACCATCCACATCTCGCGGCCGTCCGGCGTCGCCCAGACGCCGTGGGCGTCGTTGCCGCGGCTGCTGTCCTGCTTCACCACTTTGTGGCTGGCGGTGTCGATAGCGTACCAGACGCCGACATTGTGATCGCCGCCGTTGACGATCATGTGCTTGCCGTCCGGCGTGCGCATGGTGCCGCAGTTCACTCGTAGCTCTTGCGGACCATAGGCCTGCACCAGCTTGAAGCTGCTGGTGTCGAGGATCACCAGGCCACCGTCGTTGATGCCGGGCCCGAGCGTGACATAGGCATAGCGGCCGTCGCGGGTGTAGTCGTGGCAGATCGGGCTCACGTCCTTGAACTTGGCCTCATTCGCCTTGAACACCGGATCCTCGGCGACCACCAGGCTGCGCGCCGGCGCGTAGCGGCCCGACGCCTTGTCCCAGGTGATCTCGACCAGCTTGCCGTCGCGCGGCACCTTCGCGTCGCCGATCACGTCGGCGATGATCGCGCTGCCGTCCGGCTTGACCCGCGCCATATGGGTGCCGGGGCCGGTCTTGATGATGCCGGCAATCGAACGATCGCCGGTGCGGATCACGGTCACGTCGCCGGACGCCGTGCTGGCGATGAAGGCATAGGCGCCGTCCGGCGTGAAATCGATCATATGCGGCACGCGCACGCCATGAGCGATCATATTGATCTTGGCGATTTCCTGGAGCTGCGGATTGAACACATGCACCTGATAGGTGCCCTGATCGAGCGCCCAGATTTCGTAGTTCTGCGCACGCGCGCCGGCCGAACCCACGGCCAAACCCAGCACGGCCGCGGCAACGCCAATCGACAAGGGGCGGAGTGCACTGGCGAATCGGTTCAGCATGGTGGTGTCCCCTTTTTGCCCGTGGGCGCAAGCCGACAAGGAATCGGCCGCGCCGCTCGGGCGGAATATTGTGGAAACTTTTTGTGTCAGACCGCGCCGCAATACAAGCGCGTTACGCAGCGACGCTCAAAAGCTTAGCGCGACATCAGCACCGGAACGGGCGTATTGCCGAGCATGGTGCGGGTGACGCCGCCGAGAATCAACTCGCGCCAGCGCGACCGTCCGAACGCACCCATGACGATCAGATCGGCGCCGAAGTTGCCGATGGTTTCGCGCAAAGTCTGGCCCAATGTGCCCCGCTCGGCACGCGGGCTGCGCGCCTGGGCGGAAATACCGTGACGCGCCAGATGCGCCACGACGTCGCTCGCCGGGTCTTCACCGGCGCCCGAAATACCACCCTCCGGGTTGATGGTGACGACACAGACCTCTTTCGCCTGCTTCAGGAACGGCAGCGCGTCGTTGACGGCGCGCGCCGCGCCGCGGCTGGTCTTCCACGCGATCGCGACCCGTTCGCCCACCGTCGGGAACGACCCGGTATGGGGCACCACCAGCACGGGGCGGCCGGCATCGAGGATGAGATGCTCGGGCAACTCGGGCGCGGTGCCCGGATCGAGCCGCTCCGTATTGCGCTGGCCGGCGATGATCAGATCGGCGAAACGGGCGTGCTGCAGCACGAGATCGGGCAGCGCGCCTTCGACCTGGCGCCATTCCGCGGGCACATTGGCGACGCGGGTGCGCTCGTGGAACATCCGTTCCGCCTCGCGCGCCGCCTCGCGCATGTAGCGATCGTGCGCCTCGACCAGCTCGGGGCCGAGATCCGCTTCAGCATACTGGTGCATGGGGGCGAGCCCGACCACATAGAGCCCGGTCAGCTTGGCGTCGAAATTCCGTGCCAGCGTGACGCCGATATCGATTCGTGTCGGACAGGCGGGTGAGCTGTCGAGATGCACAAGGATGTCCTTGTAACCCATAAAACGTCCTCCGTTTCGCCTGCCCAAATACGACTTGTCGCCAAGGCTTGACCGCCATTTTGGGTTATCATACCGCTAGATAGCCGAATTCGGCAATGACCCGCGGCAGGCCGGTGGTGTCCGAATTAGGGCGATTATCCCCGACTTGGGATAATCGCCGTGAAGAGAAGCGCACCCGCGCCCGACACGGGCTCCAAGACGCATGACGGTATCGCGATGGACGCCGGTCAGCCGCTCGGTTGCCCGGATGGAACAACCTTCAGTCAAAGCGCCGACGATCTGAACCTGCTGGTCACGGGGGAGGATATTCATAGGGCCAATCCCTGGTTTGGGGACTGGCCAGCACAGACCTTTAAAAAGGTCCTGGAATCAGCTATATTTTTCGAAGCGGTCATAGCTTAGGGGCCCAATCCCTGAGTGGTGATCCGGGACTGGCGCTGCTTCCAACAGCTTCGGTCCCACTTCATTGGCGATCCCGGGCTACGATTCGAACGTAAGTCTCCGACTTGTAAGGGCAGGTGTCCTACCACTAGACGAACCGGGATTAGTCTTTAAGATCAAGGGTCTAACCTAGCCTGGGTGGGCCCTTTTTCTTGCGTCAGTGTCCTAATATCGCAAATTTGCTATGCGTTGGTCAAGGAAAAATTAGTACCTATATAGCAAAAATGAGATAAGATATGGCGGTCGTTTCAAGCTTCCGTTGTTACCTAGGACCGAGCGGAATTGACGAGATTCGGAAGTGGCATGACGCGCAGAGCAAGCAGTGGCAGGCGCGGTTTCTTGGCCGTTTAACCGCGCTTTCCCAGTTGCCAATCAACGAGTGGCCTCACGGGAAAATGTATAAGCCCTTGCATCGCGACTGTGACGGTCTTGGCGAGATACGGTTTAAGGCTGACAACGTGCAGCAGCGACCACTTGGCTTTCAGTCTGGAGCGGCAGAGTTCACGATCGTGTTTCCGGCTCAAGAGAAGGGACGGAAATTCGTTCCATTGAATGCGTGTGCTACGGCACTGGTCCGCAAAGCGGAAGTACTGGCGAACAGGAGTAGAAGCAATGCCCTATGGCTCGTCTTACAGTAACGAACTAATTCAGCAGCTTTCCGATAAGGAAATCCGCGATGAGTTTGTCGCTGATCAGGTGCGCACGCGCATTGCGCTGATGATTCGCGCGCTGCGTGAACAGGAAGATCGCGCTTGGTCACAGGCTGAACTTGGCACACGAGCGGGCAAGCCACAGAGCGTGATTTCTCGCCTGGAGAATCCGGATTACGGGAATTATTCGCTGCAAACGCTGCTTGAAGTCGCTGCCGCGTTTGATCTCCCGTTGTTGGTCGATATTCCTGAATGGACGGACTGGTTTGGGAGGGTCAGGGGTCTCTCAAAAGCTGAACTGCAAAGAGAAAGCTTCAATCCGGATTCTTTGCTGGGCAGAAATGACGCTGTTGAAGTTGCAATCGCGAGCAGTGGCAATGTGTCACGCTTTAAGCCAAAAAGTGAATCTCCCCCCGGGGCTTTCTATCCGGTTGGAGACGATACTCCGCAAGCGACCGCCGAGCGATGAAGTCTGTTGCCCCTGACACACCCTATGGTTACACAACGTTTTGTGACGATGTCCGCCACGAAGTTGGCAACAAGTTGAGCTATATCGGAATTTACCCCGATGCGATCGTTGTACACGTTCCATTTCCAACCAAACTCGCTAAATTTGCGATTGTCGCCACTTACGTTGAAGCACAGGGCGAAAGCTCAGAGCCGGTCACTCTAAAGATCTGGCTTCCTGGCGATCCAGAAGATGAGCCTTTCTTCACACACCCGCTGCCAGTCGAAGAACTGCGAAATCGCCCCGGGGTGAGTCCGGACGAATTTCTCACCGCGAACCTGATTGTCTCACCAGCGCCGTTTCCGCTTAAGGAACCCGGCCGCATTAAAGTTCGTGCCTATCGGGGAGACCTAGAGATTTTACTAGGCACCATCAAGGTGAAGACATCGGTCGAGCAAACCGCCGAGAATCCGCCTACTTAGGACACTCCCGCTCAAAACCGGACACTACCGGCAGGCCCCGCCGGGCGGCTTCGGCGGACCATATGAGAGTGCCGCGGGTTCCTAGGGACCTGCCGAGCCCGAGTCCAACCGGGAAAGCAAGCCCGGCTTTGCCGACGGCGACGGCAGGGTGGCGAGCTTCAACTATCCGCAAGGCTTGGTCGCGATGGACGGCGCGGTCTACGTCGCCGATACAGCGATACAGCCAATCATGCGCTGCGCAAAATCGACGCGCGGAGCGGCCAAGTGACCACGCTCGCCGGCAACGGCCGGCGCGGCCGTGCGCTGGGTGCGCCGGCCAACGCCCGAGATACCGCGCTGGCATCGCCGTGGGATGTGGAATTGGCTGGCGCGCGGCTCTATTTCGCCAATGCGGGCACCCATCAACTGGGCGTGCTCGACCTCACGGAGAGCACGGTGGCGCGGCTCGCCGGCAGCGGCGGCGAAGCGCTGACCGATGGGCCCGCAGCGGAAGCGGCCCTCGCCCAGCCGAGCGGGCTCGCCTTGAGCCTGGACCGCACCCAGCTCTATTTCGCCGACAGCGAGACCTCGGCGGCCCGCGTGCTCGATCTCGAAACCGGCACGGTGCACACCCTGATCGGCGAGGGGCTGTTCACGTTCGGCCATCGCAACGGTCCGTTCGACGAGGCGCTGCTGCAGCATCCGCTCGGCATCGCCGTGCTCGACGAACATCACGTCGGGGTCGCCGACAGCTACAACAACGCGCTCCGCCTGCTCGACCTCCGTGTCCGCCGGGCGGCCGATCTGGACGAGGGCTTCACCTGCCTCGATCCCGTCTGCATCCCCCTGGCCGAGCCCGCCGCCGTGACGGCCGACGGCGACGACCGCCTGCTGGTGTCCGACACCAACAACCATCGCATCCTCGATTTCGATCTGGCAAGGCGCAGCTACAAGACATGGTTTCGTTGAGCCGCGTCGTCGCGTAGTGTGCCGCCATGTCCGATACCGGCTCACCCGTTCGCAATCCCAATTCCCTGGCGGGGCGCGACGTCGCGTCGCTGCTGCATCCCTACACCAACCTGAGAGCGCATGAGCAGACGGGGCCACTGGTGATCACCGGTGGCGACGGCATTCATGTGATCGACGACCAGGGCAACCGCTACATCGAAGCCATGGCGGGCCTGTGGTGCGCCAGCCTCGGCTTCAGCGAGAAGCGGCTGGCCGACGCGGCCGCGGCCCAGATGAACCGCCTGCCGTTCTATCACCTGTTCAGCGGAAAATCCCACGACCGCGCCATCGAGCTCGCCGAGATGCTGCTCGCCATCGCGCCGGTCCCCATGGCCCGCGTGTTCTTCGCCAATTCCGGATCGGAGGCGGTGGATAGCGCGATCAAGCTCGCCTGGTACGTCAACAACGCGCGCGGCAAGCCCGGCAAGAAGAAGATCATCGGCCGCCAGAAGGCCTATCACGGCGTGACGATCGCCGCGGCGAGCTTGACCGCGCTACCCAACAACCAGCGCAGCTTCGACTTGCCCCTGCCCGGATTCCTCGTCACCGACTGTCCGCATCACTACCGTTACGCCGAACCGGGCGAGAGCGAGGAACGGTTCGCCGCGCGCCTCGCGGCCAATCTCGAGGCGCTGATCCTGCGCGAAGGACCCGACACCATCGCCGCTTTCATCGCCGAACCGGTGCAGGGCGCCGGCGGCATCATCGTGCCGCCCGCCTCCTACTTCGACAAGGTGCAGGCGGTGCTGCGCAAGCACGATATCCTGTTCATCGCCGACGAAGTGATCACCGGCTTCTGCCGCACCGGCAACATGTTCGGCAGCGAGACCTTCGGGCTGAAGCCGGACATGATCGTGTTGGCCAAGGCGCTGTCGGGCGGCTGCCAGCCGATTTCCGCCCTGCTCATCAACCAGCCGCTCTACGACACGATCGCCGAGGAGAGCGCGCGCATCGGCACGTTCGGTCATGGTTTCACCTACTCCGCCCATCCGGTGCCCGCCGCCGTCGCCATCGAGACCCTGCGCATTTACGAGGAGCGCGACATCCTCGGCCACGTGCGCGCCATAAGCCCGATCCTGCAGAGCGGCCTGCGGCGCTTCGCCGATCATCCGCTGGTCGGCGAGGCGCGCGGCATCGGCCTGATCGCCGGCATCGAAGTGGTTGCCGACAAGAACAGCAAAATACCCTTCGACCCGCCGGGTCGCGTCGGCGCGATGATCGTCCGCCATGCGCAGGCGCACGGGCTGATCACCCGAGCATTGGGCGACGTCATCGGCATCTGTCCGCCGCTTATTATCGAGCCACCGCAGATCGAAACGATGCTCGACCGTATCGGCCGCGCGCTGGACGACACCGAAACGGAGCTACGCCGCGCGGTTTGAACAGGGCCCGGCGGGGGATCGGCCAGCCGCCGCACCTTCCCTACCTGGCCGGTCAGTTTGGCCCTTACATGAACGAGCAGCTCCAACTGTGGAAAAAAGGCCAGCGCAAGAACGACGGCGGGGCCCAGATGGCGGTGCCGACCAAACGGCTCAGCGACCAGGATATCGCCGCCGCAGCCGCCTATTTCCAGCAAGCGCGGTCGGCCCCGAGCGCCGCCCTCCTGAGCCCAACGGCGCCATCTCCTGCACCGCCGCCTCCGACCACGGCCCCGGCGCGGCCCGCGAAATAGCGCCGTTCCAGCGAATACCGCTCCCAACCGCCGCCCGCAGGCCCTGGGATGCCCCCCGCTCGGGTTGGCAACCCCGCCCGGCGGCGTGTAAACTCGGGTTTCCTTGCCGCCCCCTGCATAGCTGCCTCCCAGTTTGGTGAGTGGACGGCCGACCGCCAGGAATCGTATATAAGCCTATGGATTACGACAGTTTCTTCAGCGCCGCGATCGCCCGCCTCAAGGCCGAGGGTCGTTACCGCGTGTTCGCCGATCTCGAGCGCCGGGCCGGCGCCTTTCCTTATGCCCGCCGGCATGGCGGTGCCGCCAAGGCCGAGGTCGTGGTGTGGTGCAGCAACGACTACCTGGCCATGGGCCAGCATCCGGTCGTCCTGGAAGCGATGACCGAAGCGCTGCGGACCTGCGGCGCCGGCGCCGGCGGCACCCGCAACATTTCGGGCACCAATCACTATCACGTGCTGCTCGAACGCGAGCTCGCGGACCTGCATGGCAAGAACGCCGCGCTGCTGTTCACCTCGGGCTACGTCTCCAACGAGGCGACCCTCAGCACGCTCGCCAAGCTGCTGCCCGGCTGCATCGTCTTTTCCGATGCGCTCAACCACGCCTCGATGATCCAGGGCATCAAGCATTCCGGCGCCGAGAGGCGCATCTTCCGCCATAGCGATCCGGCACACCTCGATCAATTGATGCGCGCCGCGGATCCGGCGGCGCCGAAGATCGTCGCCTTCGAATCGATCTATTCCATGGACGGCGACATTGCGCCGATCGACGAGATCTGCGACGTGGCCGATCGCCATGGCGCGATGACCTATATCGACGAGGTGCATGCGGTCGGCATGTACGGTCCGCGCGGCGGCGGCATCTGCGACCGCGAGGGCAACGCCCACCGCGTCACGGTCATCGAAGGCACCCTGGCCAAGGCGTTCGGCGCCCATGGCGGCTATATCGCCGCCTCGGAACCGCTGATCGACGCGGTGCGCAGCTTCGCCCCCGGCTTCATCTTCACCACGGCCCTGCCGCCGGCGATCGCCGCCGCGGCGCTCGCCAGCGTGCGCCATCTCAAGACGAGCGATGTCGAACGCAAGCGCCATCAGGATCGCGCCCAGCGCCTCAAGCGCCTGCTCAAGCAGGCCGGCCTGCCGGTCATGGATTCGCCGAGCCATATCGTGCCGGTGCTGGTCGGCGACGCCCGCCTGTGCAAGCTCGCCACCGACGAACTGCTCGACCGTCACGGCATCTACATCCAGCCGATCAACTTTCCGACCGTGCCCAAGGGCGGCGAACGCCTGCGCATCACACCCACTCCGGCGCACACCGACGCGATGATGGATGATCTCGTCGCGGCGCTGACCGACGTCTGGGCGCGGCTCGATATCCGCTCCGCGGCTTAGCACGGGAAAGGGGCCAGCGATGTTTTCCGACCACTCGCTGATGCCGAAAGAAGCCCTGCGGCTCGCCGCGCTCGGCATGCTGGCCGAGCAGCCGATGACCTATGGCGCGCTTGCCAGCGCGGTGCGCGATTTCGTCCACCACATCATGGGCCCGTCGCCCGATGCCATGGGCAGTTCGCTCGAGCTGCTGCGCATCGAAGACCTGGTGCGCCCGCGCGACGATGGTGACGGCCAACCGGTTTTCGAGCTCACCGCCAAGGGCGGCGCCGAATTCGTCAATCTCATGCTGGCGACCGTGCGGGCGCCGTTCAACGATCTCAACAAGCTGGTCGTCGCCCTGAAGCTGCGGTTCCTGCCATTGTTGCCGGCCGTCGGACAGCGTGACCAGACGACGCTCCTGATCGAAGCCTGCCGGGTCGAATTGGCGCGGCTGCTCGATCTGCGCGGACGGCAAGCGAGCCGGCAAGGACCGTTCCTCGCCTGGCTTGACCATGACATCGCCCAGGCGCAGGAGCGCCTGTCGTGGTTCGAGGCTCTCGCCGCCCGGCTCTGACAGCGCGCGAAGTGCCGGCCTTTTTGCTGTAGACCGCCGTTCGTCCACGGCCTTACCATCCTGCCGTCGACTGTCGCCGCCGCATCGGCAAAGGGGGCTCCCCGCGTGTTCATACCGTTTCGCGCCGCCGCCGGATGTCTCGTCGCGAGCCTGTTCATCGCGCTCGGCAACCTCTGTCTCGTCGCGGACGCGCAAGCGACCAATGTCGACGTGCAACTGGTGCTGGCAGCCGATGCGTCCGGCAGCATCGACGACGGCGAGCATGCGCTGCAACGGATGGGCTACGCCCAGGCGCTGCGCGATCCGCGCGTGCTCAATGCGATCCGGGGCGGCGGCGAGCAGGCGATCGCGGTGACCTACGTGGAGTGGACCGGCCGCGGACTGCAGTTCGTCGTCGTGCCGTGGACCGTGATCAAAGATGCGGACAGCGCCGAGCGCGTCGCCCAGCGGCTTCTATCCACGCCGCGCGGCCTCTACGGCGGCGGCACGGCGGTGGGCGAGGCGATCTTCTATTCCGCCTCGCTGTTCGAGCACAGCGGCTTCGAGAGCGAACGCAAGGTCATCGATGTGTCGGGCGACGGGCCGACCAATCAGGGCCGCCCGGCCGCGAGCGGACGCGACTTCGCGAATGAGCGCGGCATCACCGTCAACGGCCTGCCGATCCTCACCGATTATCCCGGGCTCGACGCCTTCTTCGAGCGGAACGTCATCGGCGGGCCCGGCGCATTCATGGTGCCGGCCACCGGCTTTCACGATTTCGCCGATGCCGTGCTGCACAAGCTAATCCGCGAAGTGGCGGGCACGCCGCCACGCCGCGATCTCGCTGAAACCGCACCTCGGGCCCGATAGCCGCACCTAGTACAGGTGCTGGCCGCCGGTGACGAAGATCTCGGCGCCGCTGACATAACCGGCATCTTCCGAGCACAGGAAATAGATCACCGAGGCCACGTCCTGGGGCTTGCCGAGACGCTTGAGCGGGATACGCGGAATCAGCGCGTCGGTACCCGGCGACAGCATCACCGTTTCGATCTCGCCCGGCGCGACCGCATTGACGCGCACATTGAGCTCGGCGAATTCCGCGGCCATCTCGCGGGTGAGCGACGACAGCGCCGCCTTCGATATGCTGTAGGCGGAACCGGCGAAGGGATGGATCGAATGGCCCGCGATGGAGGTCACATTGACGATCGCCCCGCCGCCCCGGTGCAGCGCGCTGGCGAAACCGCGTGCCAGGCGCAGGGGCGCGAACAGGTTGAGCTCGAACACCTCGCGCCATAGAGCAATGTCGCCATTCAGGCAGCCGAGGCGCTCCTGATATTCCGTTTTGGGCGACACGCCGGCATTGTTGATCAGCGCGTGCAGCGGCGCCTCGCCGAGCAGATCGGACACCTCGCGGATGAAGCGGCCCTGCTCCCGTTCGTCGGTCAGGTCGGCCGGCACATGGACATGGCGCGCCGGATCGCGCGGGCAGCCTTCCGGCACGTCCTCGCGCGAGCAGGTGATGACTCGCCAGCCGTCTTCGCTGAAGCGCTGCACCGTGGCATGGCCGATCCCCCGGCTTGCGCCGGTGAGGATGACGGTTCGTCTATCGGGCGGTGGCGCGTCATGGCTCATGGCGCGACGTTAGAGAAAAAAGCGCCGCCGATCCAGCGGCGCTTTCCGCCATCCTACGGCTCAATGCGCCATCAACACCGGCAGATCGGCGCTGGTCAGCACTTCGCGCGTGACACCGCCAAGGATCATCTCGCGCACCCGGCTGTGGCTATAGGCGCCCATGACCAGCAGGTCGGCGCCGGCCTTGCCGGCCGCCGACAGCAGCGCCTTGCCGACGTCGCCGCGGGGGCGAACCTTCACCACGGGTGCCTTGACGCCGTGCCAGGCGAGAAAACGGCTCAACCCATCCGGGTCGAAATCCCCGTCCAAATCTTTCTCGGCGGCGGTGAGCACCGTCACTTTCCGCGCGGTCTCGATGAACGGGCGAGCCTCGCCTACCGCGCGGGCCGCCTCGGTGCTGCCGTTCCACGCGATCGCGATGTGGTTGCCGATCTTCGTGGGCGCCTTTTCCGGCACCATCAGCAAAGGGCGGCCGGTTTCCATCAATGCCGCTTCGAGCGACAGTCGGACGCCGACGTCGATATCGCCGCTCGGCCGCGGCAGCACGATCAGATCCGAGACGCGGCCATGAACCCGCAGCCATTGGTCCTCGTAGCCGATCTCCTCGCGCCACGCGGCGGTCAGCGCGTTCGTCCCCCGTCCCGGCTGTTCGGCATATTTGATTCCCGCCGCCTTACAGACCTGATCGAAGGCCTGGCGCGTCTTGCGTGCAGTCTCGGCGGATCTCTTTTCGGTGTCCGCGATGAGCTCCTCGACCATGGACCCCGGCATGGCGTCGCCCATGAAGCTCGCCGCCACCATACGGGGATCAGGGCGCACATGGAGTGCGTCGATATGGGCCGCGAACCGCGCCGCTATCGTGATCGCGGCCTTGAGCGATGTCTTGACCAGGCGGGGGTCGGACAAGGGTACGAGAATGCACTTAATTGTCATCGTTTTTGCCTCCTCAGCGGGCGTTATGAACTCTCGGCTTTCTTCAGGGCGATACGAGCCAAGAACTGGGCTTCCGTGGCTGCCGACGCATTGCGCCAGATCAATAGAACGGCGATTCCTCGCGGTCGCCGGCAAACGTCGCACGACGTTCCATCACCCCTTCCGGGTCCTGGTGGATGATCACCCCGGCGTTGGGAAACGCCGCGCGCAATTTGGCCTCCACGGCGTCGGAGATTTCGTGGGCGCGGGTCAGGGAGATGGTCGGCGGCAGTTCCAGGTGGAACTGGATGAACACGCGCGGGCCGGAGGAGCGCGTGCGCAGGTCATGGATATCGATGACTTCCGGATGGGAGATTACGATGGCGTGGATGCGCCGGCGCTCGCTCTCCTCGAGCTCGCGGTCCATCAGGATATGCAGCGACTCGGCGGCGATCGTCTTGGCGTTCCACAGGATGTAGAGCGCGATGGCGATGCCGAACAACGGGTCGGACAATTGCCAGCCGAGCGCGGCACTGAGCAGCAGCGAAACGATGACACCGCCGTGGATCAGGAAGTCGCCCTTATAGTGCAGCGAGTCGGCATTGATGGCGAGCGATTGGGTCCGCCGCACCACATAGGCCTGGATACGAATCAGCACGAAGGTGACCGCCATCGAGAAGAACATCACGCCGATGCCGACCGCCTCGTTCGCGATCGGCTTGGGCGTGATCAGACGGTCGATCGCCTCGATGATCAGAAAGATCGCCGATCCGGCGACGAACGCGGCCTGCGCCAAGCCGGCCAGCGGCTCGGCCTTGCCATAGCCGAAGCGGTAGCGGCTGTCGGCCGGTTGCAGCGCATGGCGCACGGCGAACAGATTGATGACGGAGGCCGCCAGATCCATCATGGATTCGATCAGCGTGGTGAGCAGGCTGACGGAGCCGGTCATCAGCCAGGCGGCGGCTTTCGCCGCGATCAAGATCGTCGCGGTGGCGACCGACGCATGGGTCGCCATGCGCAGCAGGCGCACGTAGCGATCGCGATCGGATGCAGCCAAGCCTGTTTCGGTTTCAGCGACCATATCTGCTCACTTTACGGGTAAAGCCTACTCGCCGTCCAACTCTCACCCTCGCGGCGGAACATCACCCGCTCATGCAGACGGAAGGGACGGTCGAGCCAGAATTCCATGTTCTCCGGCATGACGCGAAAGCCCGACCAGTGCGGCGGCCGCGGTACCGCGGCGCCATCGTACGTCTGGCTGAAATGGGCGAACCGCCGTTCAAGGTCGAAGCGTTCCTGCATCGGCTGTGACTGCAGCGAGGCCCAGGCGGCGATCTGGCTGTCGCGCGGCCGGGTGGCGAAATAGGCGTCGGCCTCCGCCTCGCTCACCTGCTCGACAGCGCCCTCGACGCGCACCTGGCGCTTGAGCGACTTCCAATGGAAGCACAGGGACGCCCGGCCGCTGCTCAGGATGTCCTGACCCTTGCGGCTCTCGAAGTTCGTGTAGAACACGAAGCCGCGGCCATCCACGCCCTTGAGCAGCACCATGCGGACGGAGGGCCGGCCATCCCGTCCGGCGGTGGCCAGCGCCATGGCATTGGGATCCGCAGGCTCGCTCTCTCGCGCTTCGGCGAACCATTGGTTGAACAGGCTGAAGGGATCTTGGTGTTCGAGATCTGTCATGGCCCTTAAAGCTTTATAAACTCTGGCTATTCGCAACCGTCTTTAGCACTTTTCTAGCCCTTTTTTCGCCGTAAATTGCTATTATTTATGTTGGTGACTGTGGGCAGGCATCCTGCCCACGCCGGGGTGCGGTCACCGGATGTGACCATGAACGCCGGCCACCCTTGCGGTCAATACGCGCGGGTGGCCTTGAACACGAAGGTACGGCCATGAGCTTGACCAAGAAGATCTCGACAGTTTCTTTGGCGGCGTTGATCGCCGTCTCGGTTGCCGGCTGCGAAAGCATGGGCGGCCAAAAGCAGACCGGCGGCGCTCTGCTCGGCGGCGTCGGCGGCGCCATCGCCGGCGCCCAGTTCGGCAGCGGCTCAGGCCGCATCGCCGCGGCCGCCGTCGGCACCCTGCTCGGCGCCCTGGTCGGCAGCGAAGTCGGCCGTTCCCTCGACAAGGCGGATCTCGCCTATGCCAATCAGGCGAACCAGCGCGCCCAGGTGGCGCCGGTGGGTCAACCGATCCAATGGAACAATCCGGAGACCGGCAACTACGGCACGATAACGCCGGTGCGCGACGGCACCGACACGCGGACCGGCGCTTACTGCCGCGAATTCCAGCAGACCGTGTCGATCGGTGGCAAGACCGAAAGCGCCTACGGCACCGCCTGCCGGCAGCCGGACGGCACCTGGAAGGTCGTCAGCTAGCGATCTGTTGTCGCGCAGCACCGCCGGCGCTCGGCGGATTCGGATAAACCGGCCCGGCGGCCTCCGCCGGGCCGTTTTCCCATGCTGCGCCCAACCGCGGTCCACGGCCAGGCGCTCGCCGGGTTTGGTCATTCCGGTCGGCACGACCGCGCCGGTCGTCCGAACTGGGCCAGAGCGCGAACCGATGCCACTTGGCAGGCCGGCGCCTTGCGCCCATGTTTGTCTTGTCGCCGCTTCGAAGCTGGGCGGCATGCGGTTGAATTCCTAGATCGGATGGTTGACGCAAGATACTGTTGGGGAAGCAGCGAGAAAGAACTGCGCTATGAAAGATCCTTACCAGGTTTTGGGCGTGTCGAAATCGGCGAGCCCGGAGGAGATCAAGAAGTCCTATCGCAAGCTGGCGAAGGACCTTCATCCCGATCTCCACCCCGGCAACAAGAAGAAGGCCGAGCAATTCTCGGAAGTCTCCGCCGCCTATGATTTCCTGTCCGACGCCGACAAGCGGGCGCGATACGACCGCGGCGAGATCGACCCGAGCGGCGCCGAGGTGCGGCCACGCGGCGGCTATTATTGGAACGAGGCCGACCAGGGCGGCAGCGGGCGCAAATACCAGCGCGGCTTCAAAGTCGACGACATGTTTTCGGCCGAGGACATCTTCGCCGATCTGTTCAACCGCGCCGGCCGCGGCGGTGGCGGCGCGCGCCCGACGAACCGCGGCGGCGACGTGACCTACACCTTGTCGGTGAGCTTCCGCGACGCCGCCAAAGGCGGTCGCAAGACCGTGCGCCTAGCCAATGGCAAGACGCTCGAAATCAACATTCCGCCTGGCACCGCCGAGGGCCAGAAGCTGCGGCTCAAGGCCCAGGGCGAACCCGGCTTGGACGGCGGCCCGGCCGGCGATGCCTACGTGGAAATCCATGTCGAGCTCGATCCCGCCTTCACCCGCAAAGGCAACGATATCCATTCCGAGGCCAAGGTGCCATTGCAGACCGCCGCGCTCGGCGGATCGGTGACCGTCGACACCATCCATGGCCCGCTCACCGTCAAGGTGCCCAAATATTCGAGCAGCGGCACCACGCTGCGCCTCAAGGGCAAGGGTATCGAAGCGGGCGGCAAGCAGGGCGACCACTTCGTCCGGCTGCTCATCACGCTGCCCGATCCGCGCGACGAGGATCTCATCCGCTGGGCGGAGCAAAAGACCGCGACGGCCAAGGAGGGCTCATGACGCTCAATCTCGAGGAGATGCTGGCGCGCACCCGACTCGAGCGGGGCCAATTGGTGGCCTGGATCGAGGAAGGCTGGGTGGTGCCATCCCGCGACGACGGCGGCTTCGTGTTCGACGACATCGACGCCGCGCGGGTGAATTTCATTGCCGAACTGGTGCGCGACATGATGATCGGCGAGGAGGCGATTCCAGTCGTCCTCTCCCTCGTCGACCAGATCAACGCGCTGCGCACCACCCTGAAGCAGGTCTTGCTCGCCGCCGAGGAGCTGCCAGAGCCGGCCCGCGCCCGCTTGGTCGCCATCCTCAAGGAAATCGACAACTGAGCCGCAGGCGCACCGGCGGCGCGGGGCAGATTCGGCGCCCCCGGCGCCTGTCCGGACTTCCCAACCTTTTGATTTCCGAGCCTTTCGTGTAGCATGCGGCTCCAACCGCCCAGGCCGCGGATCGTTGCGCGGCCCGCGCGGCTCCTGCCTTCGCGTCTTTCGTCTCTCCGCCCGGGAGAGATGCGTGACAGTGCCCTGTCGTCATGAGGAGTGAATGACCAACGTCAACGGTTTAATGGCCGGCAAGAAGGGCCTGATCATGGGCGTCGCCAATGACCGCTCGATCGCCTGGGGTATCGCCAAGCAGGTCGCCGACGCCGGCGCCGAGCTCGCCTTCACCTTTCAGGGCGAGGCGCTGCAGAAGCGCGTCCAGCCGCTCGCCCAGTCGGTCGGCTCCGACCTCGTGCTGCCCTGCGACGTCACCGACGACGGTTCGGTCGACGCCGTGTTCAAGACCCTGGCCCAGCGCTGGGGCAAGCTCGACTTCGCGCTCCATGCCATCGCCTTCTCCGACAAGGAGGAGCTCAAG
>CAZOBN010000025.1:0-44035 GCA_964577835.1 uncultured Rhizobiaceae bacterium | reverse complement strand
GGCCGATCAGCCGGGTGCGCGAGCCCTCGCCGCGCGCCTTGTGATAGGCGAGCGCGATCTTGAGCGCCGTATCCACCGCTTCCGACCCGGAGTTGGTGAAGAACACCCGGTCGAGCCCGGGCGGCGCCATGGCCGCGATGGCGGCGGCGAGATCGAACGCCGCCGGGTGGCCCATCTGGAAGGCCGGCGCATAATCCAGCGTATCGAGCTGCCGGGAAACGGCCTGGGTGATCTCGGGCCGCGCGTGGCCGGCATTGGCGCACCACAGCCCGGCGGTGCCGTCCAGCACCTGGCGGCCGTCGATCGTCGTGTAGTGCATGCCTTTTGCGGCCACGAACAGGCGCGGAGCGGCCTTGAACTGGCGGTTGGCCGTGAACGGCATCCAGTAGTGGGACAGGTCGGGCGCGTTATCGCGTTTCGGCGGCGTGCTCATTCACTCTGCATATCGCATCCGCGCCGGGCATGCCAGCGCCGGAACGCGGATCAGCGAGGCGCGTCCTCGTCCCTCTCCGAACGCCACGGCAGATCGTCGCCGCTCAACGGTATCAGCCTCTCGTCATCGGGAATGAAATCCTTGCGCTCCCAGGAGAAGAACAGCAGGACCACATAACGTGTCTCATGGGAGAAGCCGAACTGCGGCTCCGAGACGCCGAGCAGGCGTCCGTCCTTGGCGTCGTAGCCGACACCGGCAAACTTCGCGACGCCCTTGCGCTCCGCCTTCTTGAACAGCGCGATCTCGGGAAACTTGATGGAATCGGACGCCGGCACCGGAATCTCGAATTCCGGGACGCCGAGCAGGAACTTGCTTTCGTCGACCGAGAGCGCGCCCGAGCGGATCTCGACGACCACGTCCGCAGCGGCGCGGTCCGCCACCAAAGCCGCGCCCCGCCGCAGCAGACCCGCGCGCATGGTGGCGATGGCGTATTTCGAATCGAGTCCCTCGACGTTGGACGAATCGACGAATACCTTGCTGTGTTCGGGAAGTTCGATGTTCAACCGGTCGGCGGCGCGGTCGGCAGCGGCGGAAATCAGCAGTTGTTCGGTCGCGGTGCGTTACGGACTGGTCTCGCGCCGCGTGCTGCAGGCGGCGACCATCAGCGCGAGGCCGAGCACGATGAAAATTCTCAGATGCGTCATGGGGTATCCGAACCGTGGGGTGTCCTGGCGCTCTACCATCGCGCCGGCCCGCCGCGAAATGGCAAATGGCGGACCCGCCAGGCGATCCACAAAAAGACAGATTTTCGATACGACAATGCCGCGATTGCCGATAGACTAACCAAGTCCGAGCCACCACCCCTGTTCCGGCGCATGAATTTCTTCCAGATTTACGGCCGTGTGTTGAAGCTGCTGGCGCCCGAAAAGGGTCTCGCCATCATGCTCGCCGTGGCCAATCTGATGCTGGCCGGGCTGCAGTTCCTCGAGCCGCTCCTGTTCGGCCGCGTGGTCGACACCCTGAGCAACGCCGGAGGCAAGCCGGCCGACGAGATATGGCACGCGGCCTTCATCCTGCTGGCCATCTGGGGCGCGGTCGGGGTCAGCGAGATCGTCGCCAATATCCTGGTGGCGCTGCAGGCCGACCGCATGGCCCACCGGCGCCGCCTCGCCGCGCTGGTGGACTATTTCGAGCACGTGCTCGCGCTGCCGATCTCCTATCACGCCCAGACCCACTCTGGCCGGCTTCTCAAGATCATGCTGCAGGGCATCGACAGCCTGTTCGGCATCTGGCTCGCCTTCTTCCGCGAGCATCTCTCGACCTTCATCATCCTGATCGTGCTGCTGCCGCTCACCGTGATCATGAACTGGCGGCTGGCGCTGCTGCTCATCGTGCTGATGATCATCTTTGCCGCGTTGACGGTCATTGTGATCACGAAGACCGAAAAGGCCCAGGCCGAGGTGCAGACCTTCCATTCGGAATTGGCCGAGCGGGCCGGCGACGCGCTCGGCAACATTCACCTCATCCAGAGCTTCGTCCGTCTGGCCCTGGAGGTGCAGCAACTCGGCGAGATGACGGCGCGCACGCTCAAGGCGCAGTTCCCGGTGCTCAACTGGTGGGCGGTGGTCAGCGTGCTGACCCGCGCCTCTTCCACGATCACGGTCATCGCCATCTTCCTGCTCGGCACCTGGCTGTTCCTGCGCGGCCAGACCACGGTCGGCGAGATCGTCAGCTTCATGGGCTTCGCCACCCTGCTGATCGGCCGGCTCGAGCAGGCCATGAGCTTCGCCGGTCGGCTATTCTTCGACATGCAGGTGCTCAAGGAATTCTTCGACGTGCTCGACACCCGGAGCTCGGTCACCGAAAAGCCCAATGCCTACGAGTTCGGTCGGGTGGCCGGCGAAGTGAGCTTCTCCCACGCGACCCTGTCCTACGGTGGCGCGCGGCCCGCGGTCGTCGATCTGACCTTCAAGGCGCCGGCGGGCACCACCGTGGCGCTCGTCGGCCCGACCGGATCGGGCAAGAGCACGGCCATGGCCCTGCTGCACCGGCTGTGGGATCCGCAGGAGGGCCATATCCTGGTGGACGGCATCGATATCCGCGACGTGACGCTGACATCGCTGCGCCACAACATCGGCGTGGTGTTCCAGGACAGCGCCATGTTCTACCGCACCATCGCCGAGAACCTGCGGGTCGGCAAGCCGGACGCCACCGACGCGGAGCTGATCGGGGCCGCCAAGAAGGCGCAGGCCCACGAGTTCATCATGCAGCAGCCGAACGGCTACCACACCCTGGTCGGCGAACGCGGCCGGACGCTCTCGGGCGGCGAGCGCCAGCGCATCGCCATCGCGCGCGCGCTTCTGAAGAATCCGCCGATCCTCATCCTCGACGAGGCGACAAGCGCGCTCGACACGGTAACGGAGGCCAAGGTGCAGGAGGCGCTCAATATCCTGATGAAAGGCCGCACCACCTTCATCATCGCCCACCGGCTCTCCACCGTACGCAACGCCGACCTGGTTCTGGTGATGGACCACGGCCGCATCGTCGAACGCGGCTCGTATCAGGAACTGCTCGCCAAGGGCGGCATGTTCACCAGCCTGGTCAACGCCCAGATGCTCGCGGCGGAGGCTTAGCGCGATTGATGTTCCTGCGGAATTCTCGCTACTCGCGAGATGGCTGCGGCACAATCCCAAGAAGGCGCGTTTGATCGGCAGGATCGCGCCACGCCCCTGATGGTATACATCTCCAGCTTCGCATCTCCTTCGCGTCGGTAGCAAACGAGGCGGTTGATCGGCGCGGGATCTGGCGCAGCTTTGTCCTGGGTTCCCGCGATCCGGTAGTCGATCCGTACGACCGCGCCCAAGACCTTGCTTTGGGTGAACACCAGATTCGAAAAGTCGTGCTTCTCCTCCGGATAGACCGCCCGCAGCTCCGCGAAACAAGCTGAGGCCATCATATGGTCGGCCGGTGCGGCAGTTTCGTCCTGCGGCGCGATGATCTCGTTCAGATCCACAAGGGGATTCGCCGGCTGCGCCCATGCCGGGCCTGCAAACCACGTTGCCCCGAGCGCCGCACTGCAGACCACCCCAAGGCCGAAGGTTCGAATTCGCATCATGGCGATTCCCGCGAACACACGCTGCGACGCTAGCGAATATCGCGCGGCCGCGCAAAGGAAACAGCGCAACGGCAACGCCAAAACGCGCGGTTAGCCCATTGCCAGCAGGGCTTGGGCCATCGCGAGCGTTGGCCGCTAGCCGGACCTAGTACTGGCTATCATTGAAGCAAGAGTCACCCCCACCCCGGCCCTCCCCCATCGAGGGGGAGGGGACGTTATCGAGCAACATTGCGAATCCCCTCCACCCTTGTGGGGGAGGGTTAGGGTGGGGGGTGATGCAGACATCGGTGATTCCGAGTACTAGCGCTCGTAGAGCACGCGCACGACGACGAACCACGGATAGCGCCGATCGACCGGGCCGCTTACGTCGCCCAGTTTGCCATCCGCCGTCACCGGCACGTATTTCAGCGCGACCGCGTCCTCCACGTTGCCGCCGATCACCGCGAGGCGGCCCGGCTGCTTGTCCACCACCATGTCGCAATGGCTGGCGAAGGAGCGCGCCGGCAGCGCGTCGAAGGCCAGGCCGCGGTTGGCGCCACGGCCGAAGCAGATCAGGTCGCCGAGATCGGGCGCGTAATCCGCGATGCGCTCGGCCCACACGCCGCGGGGCGGCGCGAGGCCGAGGGACGCGCGGCGCGCCTCGTTGATGTAGGTGAAGTGCGCCGGCGAATAGGGAAAGCGGCGGGTCGCGCCCGCCATGCGCATGACGTAGGAAACGAACACCGCCGACCAGGCATAGGGCGCGTCGTTGGCCGGCTGGATCGGATTGCCGTATTCGTCGTGCTTGCCGGTGCGCGCCCGTGCCCTCTGGTCGGCATCGAGGCCGAGCCACCAATATTCGCCGATGCGCTGCCACAGACCGGCGACCTGCTCGGGAAAATACACCTCCTCGGCCACGTCGATCGGCGTTTCGTCGGCCACGGCCTCGCCGAAGGCGCGCCATTCGCGCACCGCAATGGCGACCGCAGCCTGGCGCGAGAACGGCTCGAACGGCACCCGCGCGAAATCCGGAATATGCGAATCCTTGGCCGCGCAGCCCGCCAGCAGGACGGCGGCGGCGACGGCCTGTGTCAATCTCCGGATCCCCATGCAACCCATACCTCGCAGTCTACGTTATTCCAGCCGGAGGCGAATAGACGGAGCGTCCATGGACCGGACCATTCAGCCCCAGACCATTGAGCCACCGGCGGAAGCCGCGTTGCTGCGCACCAAGATTCCGGCGCGGCTCGATCGCCTGCCGTGGGGCCGCTTCCACACCCTGGTGGTGCTGGCGCTCGGCATCACATGGATCCTCGACGGGCTTGAAGTCACCCTGGCCGGTTCGGTCGCCGGGGCCCTGCGCGACAGCCCGGTGCTGAACCTGTCGGCCGCGGAGGTCGGGCTTGGCAGCACCGTCTACCTCGCCGGCGCGGTGCTCGGCGCGCTGTTCTTCGGCTGGCTGACCGACCGCATCGGCCGGCGCAAGCTGTTCTTCATCACGCTCGCGCTCTATATCGCCGCCACAGCGGCCACCGCCTTCTCGTGGAACCTGTGGAGCTTCGCCCTCTTCCGCTTCCTCACCGGAGCCGGCATCGGCGGCGAATACACCGCGATCAATTCCGCGATCCAGGAATTGATCCCAGCGCGCTATCGCGGCTGGACCGATCTGGTGGTCAACGGCAGCTTCTGGATCGGCGCGGCGTTGGGCGCCGGCGGCTCCGTGGTTCTGCTCGATCCCGACATCTTCGGCAGCGAGCTCGGCTGGCGCGCCTGCTTCTTCATCGGCGCGCTGCTCGGCCTGGTGATCTTCTTCATGCGGCTCTGGATTCCAGAAAGCCCGCGCTGGCTGATGACCCGTGGCCGGACCGACGAGGCCCACGGCATCCTCGAGAGCATCGAGAACCGCTTCCATATCCGGGGGCACGTCCTGACCCATCATGACGAACTGCCCCATATCCATCTGCACACGCGCGGGCACGCCACGTTTCATGAAATCTTCCACACCCTGTTCTGGCGCTACCGGCGGCGCGCCATGGTCGGGCTCGCGCTGATGGCGGCCCAGGCGTTTTTCTACAACGCGATCTTCTTCACCTATGCGCTGGTGCTGACGGATTTCTACGCGGTGCCGTCATCGAATGTCGGCTATTACCTGCTGCCCTTCGCGCTCGCCAATTTTCTCGGCCCTCTGCTGCTCGGCCGGCTGTTCGACACCGTCGGCCGCAAGCCGATGATCGCTTTCACCTATGGCATGTCCGGCATCCTGCTGGCCGCCAGCGGCTGGCTGTTCGTCGAAGACCTGCTCGACGCCAAGAGCATGACGATCGCCTGGATGGCGGTGTTCTTCTTCGCCTCGGCGGCGGCGAGTTCCGCCTATCTGACGGTCAGCGAGACCTTCCCGCTCGAACTGCGCGCGCTCACCATCGCCATCTTCTATGCGCTCGGCACCGGCATCGGCGGCGTCTTCGCGCCCTGGCTGTTCGGCGCCCTGGTGGAAACCGGCTCGCGCGAGGCGGTGTTCGCGGGTTATCTGCTCGGATCGGGCCTGATGATCGGTGCCGCCGTCATCGCCGCGATCTGGGGCACGGCCGCCGAACGCAAATCCCTGGAATCGGTGGCAGCACCCCTGGCACAGGCCCGGGGCTTGAACTGAACTCAACGGCGCCAAGGTCCAGCGCGGCGGCAGAGCCGACAAAAAACTCACGCGCCACCGAGCGAGAAGGATCGCTGATCGACCGTCATTGTCCCGTTGGTAAAACTGATTCGGATGGTGATATCGCCCTCCGTGCGCTGCCATGGAATCAGCTTCATGGTGCGATGACCAGCCTTGGTATAAGGCTCCTGAAAGGCGATGCCCTCGGCCTCCTTGCGAGATCCCGCACGTAGGATGAACATCCCGAAGCCGAGATCTGCCTGTTCGCTTTCGCTGGCGTTCTCCAATTTTCCCGCGCCAAAAATTCGGCCCTCCTTCTCCAGCCTAGCGAGAAATTTTTTGTGTTCGACCCGAAGTATATCTTTGGATGGAGAACTTGCCGGCGGATGCTCGACCAGATTCATCACGCACAAGTAGCACTGTTCGCGGCTCAATGGCCGCGTCATGTGTTGAGACTCGTTGTCCGTAGCGACCATTGGATCTTTCTCCTCTAACAGCTGCCTGGCAGTAGCAGGATTCTGGCACATTCAACGCCCGCCAATACTAGATCCGATAATTTCGATCTGTTACCTAGCGCCGCTCGTCGGCTTCGATCAACTACCGCTCCGACGCGGCGTCCGTACTTCGGGCTTGCTCGCCGTCGGGCTTTCCCTCGTGAGCGGCGTCACGATGGCTGCGCGGGCTCAGGTCCGCCGGCACGCGAAAGGCCAGCACCAAGAGCACGACGGCGAACAGGCCCGCGAGCAGATAGACATTGTGCAGCGAATGGGCGAGCGCCGCGATCACCGGGTCCGCCTCGGCTCCGTCCAGGGTGGACCGCAGCGCCGGATCCATCAGCCGTTCGACGGCGGCGCCGCCGCCCGGCAAATGCCGATAGACTCCGACATTGACGATGGCGCCGAACAGCGCTGAGCCGAGCGACTGTCCCATCAGGCGCCCGAACAGATTCGACGAGGTCACGACACCGCGCTGTCCCCAGCCCACGCTCGACTGCAGCGCGACCAGGAACGTCGTGTTGCCGGACCCGAGGCCGAAGCCGATCAGCGCGCTGCCGCAACCCGCCCACAGCGCGCCCTTCTCCGGTGTCAGAAGAATGAGCAGGAGAGTGCCGGCGACGAGACAGACCCCCGCGGCCACCGCGGTGGTGCGATAGGACGTCCGCACCATGATACGGCCCGCGGCAAAGCTCGCGATCGTCCAGCCGAGAGACATCGCGCCGAGAACGACGCCGGCGATGCTCGACGAGTGCCCCATGATGCCTTGTACATAGAGCGGCATGAAGACGCTGACGCTCATCAGAACGGCGCCCATCATGAGCGCCGCGCCATTGCCGACGCGGATCAGCGAATTGCGGAACAGCACGAACGGCAGAATGGGTTCCTTCGTCCTCGACTCGTGATACGCGAAGACGGCGAGCGTCACCACGGCGAGCGCCGCGAGGGCCGCGGTCGCCGTGCCGCTCAGGGTGGCCGCCTGGGTGATCGCCACCATGACGGCGCTGATGCCGATCATCAGCAGGGCCGAGCCCGCATAGTCGATATGGTGCGCCTTGCGTTCCGGACGCTCCGTCATGAAAACCGCGAGCAGCCCCATGGCGATGACGCCGACAGGCAGGTTGATCCAGAAGACATAAGGCCACTGGGCATGTTGCACGATGAACGCGCCGATCAGCGGCCCGGTTACGGACGACACGCCCCACACGCCGGACAAATAGACTTGCATGCGCGGGCGTTCCATCGGTCCGTAGATGTCGCCCACGATGGTGCTTGTGACCGGACCGATCGCGCCTGCGCCGAGCCCCTGAACGAGCCGGAACACGATCAGCGCTCCCATGCTCTGCGCGAAGCCGCACAGGGCCGAACCAAGCAGAAAGATTCCCATGCCGATGAAGAAGATCGGTTTGCGTCCATAGACGTCGGCCAAGCGGCCGAACAGCGGAATGGTCGCGGTCTGCGCCAGGAAGTAGGCAGCGAACACCCAGCTCAGGAATTCGAATCCGCCGAGCTCCGCGACGATCGTCGGCAGGGCCGTGGCGACGATCGTCGCCTCGACCGCCGCCGTGAACACGCCCATCATGGCCGCGGCGAGAATTAGGCCACGGCGCGGTTGAACAGCCATTGATCTCGATCCCTTCTTCGACAGGGACCGCTCATACCGGAAAAACCGGTGCAATACATCCCCCGGATGCGCGCGGCGGATAGCCGTAACCCGTCTGACCGGCAAATATGCGCGGCCGCGGCCCCGGCATGCCACTATTTTCGAATTTCGAAATGGCTTTCATAAATTTGACAGGCGGTTATAATAAGCGGGTCCTTGTGGCGCACCGCGCCGGGGCCTTTCCGCAGAACCGCACCAGGCAAGACGCGCATGGCCACCGTTCAAAAATCCGACGATCTTACGACACTGGAGAAACGCCTCGCGGGCTACAATCTGCGCGGCCAGTGGCAGGCCGACGGCAACCGGCCGCAGAAGGTCGGCAAAGGGCCGGACGGCCAGGTTTCGATCGAGCCGCTGCCCGCTGGCACGCCCCACATCTGGCAGTGGGACAAGATGCAGCCGCTGCTCGAAGGCTCGCTCGAGGCGCTGAGCGAGAGCTATACCGCGCGGCGCACGCTGGTGCTGTGCAACCCGAGCCTGCCGCGCGGCACGACCCAAACCATGGTGGCGAGCATGCAGATCATCCGGCCGGGCGAGCTGGCCTGGGCGCACCGCCACACCATCAATGCCATCCGCTTCGCCATCCAGGGCGGGCCGCAGGTTTCCACCGTGGTCAACGGCGAGCCGCTCGTCATGGAGCCCTACGATCTGCTGCTGACGCCCGGCTGGTCGTGGCATGACCACCACAACCAGAGCGACAAGCCGGCGATCTGGCTCGACGCGCTCGATGTGCCCTTCACCCTCGCGCTCAACCAGAACTTCTACGAGGAGCTCGGCGAGTCCGCCCAGGAGCAGACCGGCGAGACGCCGCCCTCGGCGCCGATCGCGCGCATGAGCGGCAATGCCACCCGCGAGACCGCCCGCCCGATGCGCTATGCCTGGGCCGACACGCTGCGGAGCCTGAAGGTGGCGGCGAGCCGCAAGGATCCGGCGGTCTCGCCGGTCGACGGCATCATGCTGGAATATCTCAATCCGTTGACCGGCGGCTCCGTGTTGCCGACGCTGAGCTGCCGGGTGCAGTGGCTGCCGCCGGGCTTCGTCGGCGAGAAGACGCGCCGCACCTCGAGCGCCATCCATTTCGTGGTCCAGGGCGAAGGCCGCACCGTGTTCGACGACAAGGAACTGGCCTGGACGAAACACGACAGCCTGGTCGCCCCCAATTGGGGCTGGCATCAGCATATCAACGCATCGCCCAGCGAGCCGGCGATCCTGTTCACCATCACCGACGTGCCGATCCTGCAGGCCTTCGGGCTCTATCGCGAGGAAACGCGCGCGTCCAACAAACATACCGCCGCCGCGCGGTAAGCCGATAACCGATCAACCCGTCAAAGCAAGAGGACCTCATGGCTACCCAGACGTCATTCAAAAGCGCCTCCAAGGATATCGAGGCGCAGCTCATCGAACTGGCGAATGCCCAGTACGAGACCGACGAATACAAACGACTGTTCAAGACCAAGTTCACCAAAAAGGGCGCCCAAGCCTATTTCCTGCAGCACGCCCATTTCAACCTGAACCGGCGCGACTGCTGGGGCTATGTGCAGGGCGCCTCGCCGATGCACATCAAGAAGCTGGTGTGGGAGCACGAGGAAGAGGAGCTCGCCGGCAGCCGTCAGCGCGGTGTCGCCGACCACTACTCGCTCGCCGTCAAGCAGGGCTCCAACCTCGACCTGACGCCGGACGATTTCAACAACGCGCCGCAGTTGGACGGCACCTTCACCGCCTGCCAGGCCTGGCTCAACGTGGCGCAGAAAAGTCATTGGATCGAGGCCTTCGCGGCGTCGGCCTGCCTCGAGGTCGCCAACTCCGAAGATCTGATCAAGGGCGGCTGCATATCGCGCCGCGCCGGCGAGAAGCTGCGCGACGATCTCGGCATTCCGATGAAGAAGCAGTATTCCAACGCCGAGCACGTCGTCGCCGACGTCGAGCACGGCCTGTTGCTGCTCAAGGTGGCCCGCGAGGCCGAGTCCGACACGCAGCGCCAGCTCATCCTCGACGGCACGCAGAAGAGCTTCGCCATCGACCGCACCTTCCGCAACTACCTGGCGAGCCTGGTCGAGAAATACGCCTGAGCCGCGGCAACGAGCGACTCGCATTGGGCCGGCCTGAGTGCCGGCTCAATCTTTTTCGGGCACGTTGCAGATGATCTGGAGTCTCGTCATGCCCCGGCTTGACCGGGGCATCTCTCGGAAAGAAATCGTCACCCTCGACTTGGTCGGGAATTATCACCTTGACATAGTAGAGCGCCGCTGGCAGTATCGGGTCTGTTCAGACCGGAGCGAATGCCATGAGCGACCTTTCCAATCCCATCTTCCATGACGCTGAGAAGGCCCGCGAATGGCTTGAGGCGCGCCTGTGGCCGGATGGCCCTGTGTGCCCGCACTGTGGCGTCATTGGAGAGGCTACGCTGATGCAGGGCAAGTCTCACCGTCCGGGGCTCTACCAGTGCAACGCTTGCCGTGAACCGTTCACGGTGACGGTGGGAACGCTTTACGAGCGCTCTAAGGTGCCGTTGAACAAGTGGCTTGCCGCGACCCATCTCATGATGGCGTCGAAGAAAGGCATTAGCGCGTTGCAGGTCGGGCGCATGTTGGGGATGAGCAAAAAGACGGCTTGGTTCCTCTGCCATCGTATTCGCGAGTCGCTGCGTCCTACCAATCTGGACCCGATGGGCGGAGAGAACAAAACGGTGGAAGCCGACGAAACGTTTGTCGGCGGCAAGGAAAAGAATAGACACGCCAGCAAGCGTTTTAAGAAACATGCCGGTGGTAATTGGGGCAAGGAAACCGTGTTCTCGCTGGTCGAGCGTGTGGGCCGAGTTTGTCGAGCGTTGGCATAAGGCGCTTGAGCGCTGAGGGATATGGCTAATAGGGGGAAACATGGTCTCAATTACCGGAATCGGCGCGGCGCTCTCTAGCCTGAAGGCGGCTTCGGATATAACCAAGGCGATGGTAGGTCTGCGGGACGCTGAGGTGTTTCGCATGAAGGCGATTGAGTTGCAGGGGATAATCATGGAGGCCCAAGCCAGTGCAATCGACGCCCGCGAGGCGCATTCGACGCAAGTTGAGCGCATAAGCGCGCTGGAAGCAGAAGTTGCTCGCCTTAAAGCTTGGGATGCCGACAAGCAACGCTATGAATTGAAGCCACTCGGGCAAGGGATATTTGCCTACACCGTGAAGCCAGACGCACAAGGCTCCGAGCCGGCGCATTCCATATGCCCAGATTGCTACCAGCGCGGCGTCAAATTTATCCTGCAACAAGTTACACGTGACTCCGGTATGGCCGTCGTTCAGATATGCCAACAGTGCGGATGGGAAGCATACATCCATGGCTCATGGCAACCCGACCATGGAGCCACAAAATCATCCTCAAAACGGCCTAGATAAGCTGCCTCACTTGCCGCGCTTCTTTCGCGGCGAGACTTTTTTTGGCGCACGATGCTTAGGGCCGGTCTTTGCGCCCTGAATCACCGCGCTTTCAAACCGCTCCCATCCATCGGGGCGCAATTCGACTTTGGGTTGAGTTTTCTTAGGGGGCTTTGCCATGGCTGATTACAAATCTCCGATCCCGCTCCCGGATGAACACATGCGCCTAGTAGGCATCATCGCTGCCCACTGGGAGTTCATTGAACTGATCTTAGAGCGCGTTGTTGCCGAGGTCATGGAGCACGAATTTAGCAGGGTGAGCCTACTTACCGCCAATATCGGATTCCGCTCGAAATGCGACCTCTTAATGGTGTACGCGCGCCCTCTCGAAACAGCAGAGCCAACAGAATGGAAAGCAATTACCCAGGCTGTTGAAGCCCTCAAGAAGGCGTACACGGCCAGAAATACGTATGTCCATGCCCAGTGGAAGATTGACCAAACGACCGGCGCTATAGGCCGGACCTCCGCTAGAACCGCTGGTGGAAAACTGGCAATTGTCGATGAAGAAACGCCTGTCGAGAATCTGCAAAAGGCCGCGCAACAGATTTGGGACGCCGGAGAAAATCTCATGACGGTTGTCCAGCGCTACGGGATTTTGCACGCATCATAGCCAGATAAATTCGGCGGACCGCTTCGCGGGGATCGTCGTATTCCTCCGAATAACTGAAAAGCTCCCCGAGCCCTGCGGTAAGCATGTCATCCGTAAGCTCGGGGAGAGCGCCGGCCTGTCCCGGCTCATTACTAGGGCTATGGCCTACTATGTCAAGGTGATAATTCCCGACTTGGTCGGGGGTCCATTGGTACTCTGCAGCCGCGTTTGCGCTTTTCAATGGATGCCGGATGTCATGCTCCATGTGCCTACGCACGACGTCCAGCATAACGATCTTTTGGTTGCGTGCATGGAGCCACGCCAGCATGAGATGGCCCGGTCAAGCCGGGCCATGACGTTTTTTATACTTGTGTCGTGTTTCGCCCCGCGTTCGACTCGCGCCGCTTCTGGCTTGCCGTGCGCTCTTGCGCCATAATCCGCGGCAAGCGCGACAGGCCGTGCTGCTCACCGTCCCTTTCCTCCTGCGCCGTGACATGAAAAAAAGAAAATCGACGCGCTCCCTGACCCGCGGCAACAGCACGATCGTGATCGGCGCCGGCCTGCTCAGCGTGGTCGCGGGCTTCAAGGGCCCCGCGCCACTCACCAGCATCGCGAGCGCCGCCGGCATGTCGCCGAGCCGCGCCTACCGCTACCTGCGCGGGTTGTGCGACAGCGGTCTGCTCGAGCAGAATCAGCCATCGGGGCTCTATGACCTCGGGCCGCAGATCCTCGATCTCGGCCTCGCCGCTATCAACCGCATGGACCCGGTGCAGCAGGCGACGTCCGTATTGCCCGATCTGACCAACAGCGTCGGGCTGGTCTCGATCATCAGCGTGTGGGGCACCCACGGCCCGACCGCGATCCGCTGCGAGCAGGGCAACCTGGTGGCGCCGGTGCGCATCCGCGAAGGCGCCGTGCTGCCCATGCTGCGCACGGCCGCCGGCAAGATCTTCCTCGCCTATATGCCGGCGCCCGTGATCCAGCCGTTCATCGAACGCGAGATCGCCGAATGGAATGCGGCGAACGCGGCGAAGGACGCGCTCTCGACCGACAATGTCGAGCCGATCCGTGCCGAGGTGCGCAAGCGCGGCATTGCCCGCGCCGTCGGCACCTACAATCCGGTGCTCGCCAGCCTGGCGGCGCCGATCTTCGACCGCGAAGGCGCGCTGCAACTCTCGCTCACCGTCACCGGCGTCAAGGGCAGCTTCGATACGTCCGCGAAAGGTCCCGTCGTGCGCAAGCTGCTCGACGCCGCCCAGACCGTCTCGCGCAAGCTGGGGTATAAGGCCTAGACGCGACAAGAAGAACCGTCATGGCCCGGCTCGTCCGGGGCATCTTATGCCGGCATGCTCCGCCTATGCCAAGAAAAGACCGTCATGCCCCGGCTCGTCCGGGGCATCCACGTCTTTCTTTTCAAGCAACGAAAAACTCGTGGATGGCCCGACTAAATCGGGCCATGACGACCGATTGAGAAATGCGCTCGCCAGCAAGAGCTGGCCCGGTCGAGCCGGGCCATGACGTTGGTAGGAGAATAGGCCGCGCCTTCCCATCGTCACCCTCGGGTTTGACCCGCGGGTCCATTGGTCGCGGATTCAAGGCTCGCGCGTGCGATGTTCAAGGGATGCTCGGATGTCTTGCTCCACGTGCCTACGCACGACGTCCGAGCATGACGATTGGAGCAAAGGTCAGCCCTCCGCCGCCATCTTCTGCCTGTAGGGCGCCTCGTCGATATATTCGCCCATGCCGGATTCGACGCCGTTCTTCGCCAGCTCCGCGAGGTAGAGCGCGTGGATGCGCGGGTCCTGATCGGTGTATTCGATCTGCGCGCCGCCCTTCTTCACATCCACGTCGACGCCGACGAAGATCTTGCGCTTATCGAGCGTGAGCGGATAGCGCAGGCTGCCCAGCGCGACGGCGAGGTAGCGCGCCGGCTGCGGGCTGGTGTTGAAATGCTGATGGAAGATGCCGTCGGTCGGCGCGAACACCGTGCCGGGCTTCCAATCGACGCGGATGAAATCCGCCGCGCCCTCTTCCCAGAACAGCGAATAGCCCTCGCCGATGGTAACCAGAACATGGAAGTCCGGGCCGTGGCGGTGCGCCTTCTTGTAGGTGCCGACCGCCATTTCCGAGGTGTGCGTATGCATCACGCCGTCGGCCAGCGCGAAGCGGATGTTCTTGCTGCGGCCGCCGCGTTTTTCCCAGGCATCGAGCTTGAAGGCGGTGACGTCGGCGACGAAGTTGGTCTCCCACAGGAAGCGGCCGGGTGCCGTTTCGATACGTTCGCCCTCGCCTTGGAAATAGCCTTCCTTGCCCAGCCGGCCCTTGAGCACCGCCGGGTTCTTGAAAATGAACTCATCGTCGTGGATGAGGTTCATCATCAAGGTCAGGTTGTTGGCCGAAACCAGCCGCGCCTTCTCCTGGCCCGAGCCGTTGAAATGCTGGTAGCGCGCATTGAGCGGCAGCGCGAACAGGCTGCTCGGGCCCCACTCGAAGGTGTGCGGCTTGCCCTCGACGTCGATGGTGGTGCTGCCGTGGCCCGACAGCACATAGATCACTTCCTCGAACATATGGCGCTGCGGCGCGCACTTGGCGCCGGGCGGCAGGTCGAGCACGAACAGCGACATGAAGTCGCCGCGGCCTTTGAGATGCACGAAGGCGGCGGGCACGTCGAAGCGCGGCCAGTGTTTCGTCTCGACTGCGTGCAGATCGACGCCGAATTCCTCGACCACCGGCACGCCTTCGCGCGCCGTCCATTCGAGATAAGGATCGCGCAGCCACACCGGCGGTTTCGTCTCAGCCATACTCATTTGCGCAAAAACTCCAACTTGCCGGCCCACTTGTTCCGCACTTCCTCGGCGTATTCGCGCGAGACCGTATTGACCTTGGGAAACCGATCTTTCCAGTGATAGGGCCGCACGGCATAGGCGATCATGCGGCTATTGGTGATGTCGCCCGATTCGCGCTTCTCCGGCGACAGGCGCGGATCGATGTAGCCGGTCCAGCAACCGTCGATGATGTCGGTCTGGGTTTTCGGATCCCAGCGCGTCGCCAGCGCCCACATGACCTCCGCCGGATCGGTGATGTCGATGTCGTCGTCGACCACGATCACCATGCGCGTCATGTAGGCGCCCGGACCGCAGCCCGCCGCCACCAACCCCGCCATCTTGGCGTGGCCCGGATGGAGCTGCTTGATGGCGATGATGTCGATGAAACGCGCGCCGGCACCCGACATCTTCCACACGCCGGTGACGCCCGGCACGCCGGCCGCCTCGATGGCATCCCACAGCATGGCGATGCGCGAGATCTTGTGCTGGCGGCCCGGCAGCGTCGGCTTCGCCGGCGGCTGGCCGACGACGATGGCGTCCTTGCGGTGATAGATCGCCTTGACGTGCAGCACCGGCTCCGGCCGATGGTCGGAGGCGTAATAGCCCGGCCATTCGCCGAACGGCCCTTCCGAGCGCGAATCTTCCGAGGGCGGCGGCATGGTGCCTTCGAATACCAGCTCGGCATCGGCCGGAATCGGCAGGCCCGTGATGGTGCCCTTGACGGTGCGCACCGGCTTGCCGATCCGCCCCCCCGCGAAGGCATATTCGGATTCGCCCGAGCGTGCCGCGGATGCCGCGGCGAGGCCCAAGATCGGCGCCTGGCCGACCGAGATCGCCATCGGGCAAGGCTTGCCCTGGGCCCAGTATTTGCGCCGGATCACGTCGGCATGCTTGCCCGGCTCGATGAAGACGCTGAGCGTCGTCTTGTCCTGCACCATGACGCGGTAGGTGCCGAGGTTGACCCAGTCGCTGTCCGGATCCTTGACGATGTTGACGCATTCGGTGCCGATATAGCCGCCGCCGTCGCCCTCGTGCCAGCGCGGCGCGGGAAACTTCAGCACGTCGACCGCATCGCCGGTCAGCACGCACTCCATCACCGGCCCGGTATTGACCTCCATGGGCGGAATCGGCTCGCTCTTCTGGCCCTTCGGCCGCTTGCGCCAGGCCTTCACCGCATCCATGGAAATATCGCCGACCATGAACTTCGCGGTGCGCATGTTGCACAGCACGCGGAAGTTCGGATCGCAGCCCTTGATGTTCTCGAACAGCAGCACCGGCGGGTAGGCGTCGCGCAGGCTCAACTCGTAGAGCGCGCCGATTTCCAGATCGGGGTCGGCGCCCGATACCCGCTGCAGCTCGCCGGCCTGCTCGGCCTGTTTCAGATATTCGCGCAGATCGGCGATGGTCTCGGTGCTGACCGTCTTCTCGGTTTTCTGCGCGCTCGGTGCGGTTGCCATGGTCCTTGCTTACTCCCCTTACATCGTGGGTCCGATCATAGCCGCCGGCGCACGCTCGGGCTATCGCCGCGCGAACTCGACCGGTTCGATTCGCGCGCCTGTTTTACGGTGCCTGAAGCGGGAGTCTATATGCCGTCCGCCGATCGCGCCCCGCCGGGCGACGATCGGCGATGCTCGGCAAGGACAAGGAATGACCCGAAGAGCCGGCCGCCCGTCCTTAGCGTCGGTCAGCGGTCCGCCGGCTGCTCCTGAGCGAAGCGGATATGGTCGCCATGCTCGCGCATGTCCTTGCGGGTTTCGTAATTGATGTGCTGATTGGCCGAGGTTGGGCCGGTGCGCGTGCCCATCAGGATCATCGGGCCCTTGCCGGTGTTCTCCAATTGGTAGAACGAGCCGCCCTGGATCAGGGCCACCACGCCCGGCTTCAGCACAGCCTTGCCGCCGTCCGGGAAAGCCATGGTGCATTCCCCGTCCAGGCACATGAAGGTCTGATCGCCCGGATGGCAATGCATGTCGTCCTTGTCGCCCGGGTTCGGGTAGTAGTGCACCCAGGCATGCATCTTCTTGGTGTCCATGACCACGGTGCGCTTTTTCTTCTCCCGTGCAAGCTTCAGCGTATCCACGATCTCGATCGCCATAATGTGCCTCCGTCTGCTCTACCGATTCTTCGCTGCTCTGTTATGCGCCGTCATTTTCGCGGCCGCTCACTGGCAGGCCACAACGGAAACCGAGGTTCCCGAGTAGGTGATCTCGCAGGTCATGCCGGGCTTGAGCGCGGCGCGCGCGGCCTTCTTGCCGGACACGGTAATGGTGGTGCCGCCCGAGCTGACGCGCACGGTCTCGCGCTTGCCACCCGCCTCGAACGACAGCTCGCGGCCGTCGTTCTGCACGTCGGTCAGCTTGGTCTTCACGCCCGCTGGCGCGGCCGCCGTCTTCTTGGCGTCGCTACCCGGACGGCGCAGCGACAGGATCGTCTCGTTGAGGCCATCGAGCGCCTTGAGGGAGGCCGGCGAGGCGTGGGCCATCTGCTTGCCGATAACCTCCAGGTCCTGGCCCTTGATCATGCCGAATTCGGCGTCGATCTGTTGCTGGCCGATCTTGATGAATTCCGGGTCCTCGGCGACCTTGTCGAAGGCGTCGCGGTAGGCCTGCACGATGTCCTTGGGCGTGCCGCTCGCCAGGGTCAGCCACTTGCCGATGTTGGTCGATTGCTGCCACACGGCGAATGTTTCAGCGGCCTGGGAGTCGAGCTTGCCTCCCAGTAGGTCCGCCAGCACGGGCACGCTTTCCAGATCCTTGCGGGCGCGGAACTTGCCGTCGACGAAGCGGCCTCGTTGAACCAATGCCATGACCGTGTCCTTTGCGATCATTTCCTTGATCGGATTGATGTTGGCAGTCGCGGTGAGATCCGCCTCGCCGCGTTCGACCGCCAACATCATGTCGTTTGCCGAGGCGTAGCCGAACACCCAGCGCAGATTCCAGCCGAGATAGAGATGACCCCACACCGCCATCTGCACCCCTGCCCGCGTGCCGTCGACGTCGGCGACCACCACGGGCTCCTTGCTCTTGTCGGTCAGCTTCGCCAAGGCGTCGCGCCGCATCAGCAGCACCGACCCGTTCTGCGACGTGGCGCCCACATAAGCCAGCGTCGCCGCGTCGTATTTAACCACCTCGGAGCGCAGCACCTGGGGATGGAGCTGGGAATTGCTGGCGACCAGCAGGTGGCCGCCATCCGGCTTGGTCTGTTGCGCCAGGTGATTGATGGCGAGCAACCCGTCGGCGCCCGGCATGTTGAGATAAACGAAGCGCGGCTGGCCAGGCAGATACTTCTGCATGTAATGGCCGATCAGGCGGCCCTGGACGTCGGTCCCGCCGCCCGGCCGCAGGCCGATGATCACACGGATGGTCTGACCTTCGAAGGTCACCGCCGCATCGCTCGGCGCCGCACCACCCAGCGCGGCGAGTCCGAGGACACTCGCGATCAAAGCGCGCCGCGCCATACGTGGAAAAGCCGCGAGCCCAGTCGCCATGAACACCTCCCGTTGCGCCGCTGCACCGCTGAACGCGTGTTCCGCTGAAGCCTTTTGTCGTGGAGCCCTTTGCCGTGAGGGCGTCCTTTTGTTTCCGAGCATTGTAGGCGGTCTTCCGTCCCCGGGCAAAGCCGCTGCCGACGACGCTGCCATGCCCGGCACTCAGCTATAAGACTTAACCGACATCCCATTGACCGCCGGCGGCCGCGGCCCCGGTTAACGCTTTTCCCGCACGCAATATTTCCGGTCGGTGAAGGCCGAGCAATCGACCGTGCCGGACCGCTTGGAAAGGGCCGTCTTGAACAGCTCGAAGGCGGCCGGCGGCGCGGCCAGCACGTTGGCGACGATTTTCTGCAGGGTCTCGCCGGAATTGGGCGAGATGTCCTCGCCCGCCTTCGCCGCGTCGGCTAGGAACTCGGGGTCCTTGACCATGGTGTCGAACGCCTTGCGCAATGCAGCCAGGCGGTCGGCCGGCACGTCCGGCGTGGTGAGCAGCGGGCGGCCGATGCCGTCGGTCGAGGCCAGCACCTCGAACACCACCTTGGCCTCGGGCGTGTCGGCCACGTCGATCAGGCGCGGCACATGTTGCAGGTCGGGCGCCTTCTCCATGGTCATCTGCACGATCGGGATCAACTTGCCTTCGCGGACCCAGTCCGGCTGCTCGCGCTTGATCAGCGTCCACACGAGGCTGCCGCGTGCGCCCACCTCGCCGCGTTCCATGGCGAGGTTGATCGCATTGCCGCCGTCATAGCCGACGACGATGCGGAACTTCGCGCCGAGCAGTTCCTTGATCAGCGCCGGGTAGACATAGTTGGTGCCGCTCACGCTGGTCGCCCCGACCACGAGCTCCTTGGTCTTGGTATCCTCGAGCGTCTTGATCCCCGTGGTATGCCAGACGCCGAGCACGCTGACCGGCTGGACCGGCGTGCCGATCCAGTTGAACTTGTTGGCGTCGAAGCGGATGCCTTGTTCGCCCAGCGCCTGGGCGAGCGGGATCGATTCCGACACCGCGCCGATGATCGAGCCGTCCTTCGGCGCCACCGTGTAGATATGATTGGCGGCGACGCGGCTCGAGGCGCCCGGCATGTTCTGGATCAGGATGCGCGGATTGCCCGGGATGTGCTTGCCGATATGGCGCGCCACCAGCCGGCCCGAGGCGTCATAGCTGCCGCCGACCGCGACGCCGATGATCAGCCGCACGTCGGTCTTGCCGTAGAAGTCCGATACCGCGTCGGCCCGCGCCGCGGAATTCGCGGCGGCGACCGACAGCAGCGCACCGCCCATGGCGGCCATGGTCCAAGCTTTCATACCTCTCTCCCCCTGTTCGCTCCCGATCTGCGCGCGTCGGGTACTGAACGCTGACTCGGCGATTTACATTCTGGTCACACCATCTCCGGGGTCTTCACCTGATGGCCCTTCTTGGCGCATTCCTCGATGTAGGTGTTCCACACGCGCTTGCGCAGGTTCTCCTCCAGGTCCTTGAACTTGAGCACCGTGCCGCCTTCGGAAATGTGCTTGTGAGTCTTGTCGAACAGATGGTTGATCGGAATCTTGCGGCTACGCAGCTTGATGGCGAGCTGGATCGAGCGCGGGCTGGTGACGAAATGGCCATGCCACCACATGTTGGGCGGCACGATCAGACCGATGTCGTCCTCCGGCCAGTCGAAACGCACTTCCTCGCCGCCGTCCTGCCACATGGTCGAATAGCCGGTGCCTTCGAGCACGAAGACGAAGGCAGACGGTCCGTGGCGGTGCGGATTGAAGAACTGCAGCCCGGGGATTTCGGCGAGGTGCACCGAGATCACGCTGTTGGCCAGCTCGAAATAAGCCGTCCGGTTGCCGGTGCCCCGCTCGGCGAAGCCGGAGCGCGGGACGGCCACCACGTCGGGCACGAACGTGGTCTCGTAGAGATTCACCGCCGTGCGCTCGTGCTTCTCGTCGGGCTTGTAGAGCACCGCGTCGGACGGATCGGCGGTCGGATCGATGCGCTCGAACTGCCAATCGCAGCCGTAGATGAAGCCTGGATCGCGGTACAGGTTGTAGACGATCGGCAGCGTGTTCACGCTGATGAAACGCACCGGCTCCTGACCCGAGCCGTTGTGCAACCGGTAGGTGTGATTGAGCGGCACTGCGAACAGGCTGCGCGAATTCCATTCGAAGGAGATGCGGCCCTTGGGCGTATCGACGGTGGTCGAGCCGGTGCCCGAGATGATGAAGATCACCTCGTCATACATCTGCTTGGTCGGCTTGCTCGACTGGCCGGGCGGAATCTCGCCGATGAACATGCCGGCCAGGGATTCCGCGCCGATGATATCGTAGAAGCTCGCGTTGAAGCCGCGCTCTTTCCACGGCCGCAGAGGGGTCTTCTTGAAATTGCCGGCGGCGTAGCCGCGCTGCAGCTCGAGCTTCAGGTCGTCCTCGACCCAGCGCTCGAACGGCGTGCGACGGTCCCAGGGAATACCGATATGGGTTGCGCTGACGCTGACCATCGTGAAACGCGTCTCCCCTCGTTGCGCTTGTTGCGGCCGCTTTCGCGACTCTTGCGGCATCGGCCGATGAATTGTAAAAAACGAAAATCGTTTCGTTTTCTCGAAAACGCACGATACGCTAGGTTCGGCGGCATGGCAACGACCGCCACTTTGGGAGGATCGCATGAAGATTACCACGATGCGCGGGCTGGCGGTAGCGAGCGGCGTCTTGCTGTCGCTGCCGGCGACGGCCGAGGATTTCTACAAGGACAAGACCCTGCAGATCGTCATCGGCTCTGCCGCGGGCGGCAGCTATGACGCCTATGGCCGCTTGCTGGCGCGTCACATGGGCAAGCACATCCCCGGCAACCCGACGCTGGTGCCACGCAACATGCCAGGGGCCGCCGGCACGGTCGTGACGTCCTGGCTCTACAGCGTCGCGCCCAAGGACGGCACCGTGCTCGGCGCGCCGCTCAACACCGTGCCCATGGCCCAGATACTCAATCCATCCAAGGTCTCATTCAACTGCGCCGAATTCCACTGGATCGGCACCGTCGCCAGTCCGGCCAACGTCCTGGTCACCTGGGAAACGTCCGGCGTGAAGACCCTGGCCGATGCCAAGCAGAAAGAAGTGCTGATCGGCGCCACCACGCCGGGCACCACCATGGAAATG
Organism: uncultured Rhizobiaceae bacterium; assembly: GCA_964577835.1. Lineage (GTDB taxonomy): Bacteria > Pseudomonadota > Alphaproteobacteria > SMXQ01 > SMXQ01 > CAVVYA01. Next base: position 22,237 of record CAZOBN010000025.1, on the reverse strand, counting down.
TATCCGCTGATGGCCAACAGCCTGTTCGGCACCAAGTTCAAGGTGATCACCGGCTATCATGGCGGGGCGGAGATCAATGTCGCCATGGAGCGCGGCGAAGTGCAGGGCCGCGGCAGCAACTCCTATATTTCTTACATGTTCCAGAACCCGAACTGGATCAAGGACAAGAAGATCAACGTCATCTTCCAGATGACACTCGAGCGCGATCCGCTGCTGCCCGACGTGCCGACGCTGATCGAATTCGCCGAAACCGACGAGCAACGCCAGATCGTCTCACTCCTCGCCACCACCGAGAGCATCGGCCGACCGTTGATCGCGCCGCCCGGCACGCCGGCTGACCGGGTCGCCATCCTGCGCAAGGCCCTGAGCGACGCGGTGATCGACCAGGGCTTCCTCGACGACGCCAAGAAGGCCCGGCTCGAAGTGCAGCCGATCGCCGGCGAGGAGATGCAGAAGATGGTTGTCGGCCTGGTCAATGCCAAGCCGGAGGTCGTCGAGAAATACAAACAGGCCGTTCGGTCGCGGCGCTAAAGCGCCGCCGGCAGGCCGTTCGGTCGCGGCGCTAAAGCGCCGCCGGCAGGCCGTTCGGTCGCGGCGCTAAAGCGCCGCCGGCAGGCCGTTCGATCGCGGCGCTAAGGCGCCGCCGGTGAGGAGAGGTTTTATGGCGGACAGTGTTGCGGAGACCAAGAGCGAGAACCGGCGCCAGGAGGCGCTCGCCGATCTTCGCACATGCCTGGACATCGCCGAGGAGCTCGGCGAGCTGCAGGTGATCGAGGGCGCCGACCCGCACCTGGAAATCGGCGCGCTCTACGAGCTCAGCCTGCAGCATCCGATTCCGCCGGTGCTGCTGTTCAAGAACATCAAGGGCTATCCGGCGAACCACCGGGTCGTGGTCAATGTGCGCTCGTCCAAGGTGCTCAACCCGGGCGTCGGACTCGAACTGGTGCAGAGCTACCGCAAGCACCGCCGCAAGCGCTCCGAGCCGATCCCGCCGGTCATGGTCAATACCGGGCCGGTGATGGAGAACGTCATGGAGGGCGATGCCGTCGATGCCCTCGTCTTTCCGACGCCGCACTGGCACGAGGGCGACGGCGGGCGTTACATCGGCACCGAATGCATGGTGATCGCCAAGGATCCCGAGAGCGACTGGGTCAATGCCGGCACCTACCGCGTTCAGGTGATCGACAAAAAAACCCTGACCGTGTTCATCGAGCCCGGCAAGCATGCCGACACAATCCGCAAGAAATACTGGGCGCAAGGCAAGCCCTGCCCGATGGCGATCAGCGTCGGCCAGTCGCCCGCGCTCGGCGCCGCCGCCGCCTCGACCCTCGCGGAAGGCGCGTCCGAATTCGCCGCGGCGGGCGGACGTATCGGCCGGCCGATCCCGCTGATCGCGGGCAAGGTCACCGGCGTGCCCTTCCCGGCCGATTCGGAAATCGTCTTCGAGAGCTTCATGCCGCCGCCCGAGGAGGAGACCCGCGAGGAAGGCCCGTTCGGCGAATGGCCGGGCTACTACGCCTCCAACTCGCGGCCCGAACCGGTGCTCAGGATCGAGGCGATCTATCACCGCAACGATCCGATCATCGTCGGCGCGCCGCCCGCCAAGCCGACCTACCCCGGCACCTATTTCGGCACGGCGGGCTCGGCGCTGATCCGCGCGGCCGCGCTGTGGGACGATCTGGAAGCGGCCGGCGTGGCGGGCATCAAGGGCGTGTGGAAGATGCCGGGCGGCGGCTCGCGCTTCATCAACGTGATCGCCATCCAGCAGCTCCACCCGGGCCACGCCAAGATGGCGGGGCTGGTGGCCGTGGGCTGCGGATCGGCGGCCTACCTCGGGCGCATCGTCATCATCGTTGACGACGACATCGACATCACCAACCCGGCTGAGGTGATGTGGGCGGTCGCCACCCGCTGGGACCCGAAGACCGCGACCGACATCATCGACGGCTGCTGGACCGGCTATATCGATCCGATGCTGTTGCCGGAGAACCGCGAGGCCGAGAACACCACCAACTCGCGCATCATCATCTACGCGGTGCGTCCCTACCACTGGAAGGACGAATTCCCCAAGGTGAACACCGTGTCCAAGGACTATGCCGCCGAGGTGGAGAAGAAGTGGAAAGGCAAGCTGGCGTTTCTCGACAAGCTCGGGCGGTGAACCGCGGCTAGCCTTTGTTACAATCATCATGGCCCGGTCAAGCTCACTACTGTCCGGTAGAGATTTTTCTGAGTCGCGGCAATGCGTTAGTTTGCTTCACGAATCGCACGATTCCTGGCACTCGAGACATGAGACTGATATTTTGAATCAAATGAATCACTTAGGTGCGCCTACCGGACAGTAGTGGGTCAAGCTGGGCCATGACGCCCTAGAAAGATTTCCGGCGACTGTCGCGTAACGAAAAAACGCCGGAGCGAAGGACTGGCGTAGGACCCGGCCTAGAGGTGCTCTCGCTCGAAATCCTCGCAGGTCATGTCGTAGTTGGCCATGCCTTCGGTGAGCAGGTCGCCGAGCAGCGGCGTGCGCAGCAGATACTCGGCCGTGCGATCGGTGTGCTCGTCGCGCGCCACGGCGACGGCGTTGCCGAATTCGCTCGGGTCGAAATCGCCGCGCCCGATCCACATCAGGGCCACCAGCTCGCACTGCTCGTCGATGTCGAGGTCGTTGATGAAGGCTCTCGCTTCCTCGAACACCGGATCGTCCGGCGTATCCTCCAACACATTGCGGAAACCGTCGTCGATCCCGTTGCTCCCGTCGTCCGGAACGACGGCGCCCTCCTTCACATCGAATTGCCGCGCCCTGACGACGAGGCGGCAAACTGTATCGGTGGCGATCTGCGGTCGGCGTGGCTCGGCCATGGCGTCCTCGTGCATCGGCGGTTGTGACTATCAACGCACAACCCCTCGATATGGGTCCGGACCGCAACTATGCCGCACGCGGCGACGCTTCGCTGGCCCAACGCCGCCGACGTCCGGGCTTCAGCCTTCCAGGAAGTGGCCGACCGCCATGAGCGGCTTGATGCGGTCGCAGATGATCTTGACGATCGCGAGGATGGGCACGGCCAGAATGGCGCCCGGGACTCCCCACATCCAGTACCAGAAGATCAGCGACAGGATGATGATGACCGGGTTCAGGGTCAGGCGCTTGGCGAGGATCAGCGGCGTGACGAATTCGCCCTCGACCACATGGATGAGCAGATAGATCCCGGCGGGAATCAGGGCGAGTCCCAGCGAGTCGAAGCTCAGCAAGCCGACCAGTCCGAAGACCCCGATGCCGACCATCGGCCCGAGGATGGGCACGTAGTTGAGCAGGAACGCCAGGGCGCCCCACAGGATCGCATCGCCAAGGCCATAGAAATGCATGGCGACGCCGGTGGCGATGGCGACCATGAGGTTGATGGCGGAAATGGTGATGAGATAGGCCGAGATGTCGTGCTCGACCTGCTGCACGATGTCGACCGCCTGCCGCTTGTCCTTGAACCGCGGCAGCACTTCGACAATTCGTCGCAGGAAGGTGTCGCCGACCGCCAGCAGAAAGAACAGCAGAAGCACGGTGGTGAGGATGCCGACCACGAGGTTGAACGTTCCGGCAACCAACGTGTCGGCAAGGCCGGCGCCCTGCACCTTCACCGAGGGCGTGCCGTCCGTCGGACCCTGAGCAACCTTCTCGGCCCGCTTCAACACCCTTTCGATCTGAGCGATCGGCTGGGTGATCTGCTTCATGTGCTTCTCGAGGCGGGGAAACCCCTCGGGAATTTTTTGCACCCACGTCATCGCCGGACCGGACACCAGGACGACAAATCCGACGATTCCGGTGGCGACGACGAAAACCACCAAAAGGGCGGCGATGGCACGTGGCACATGCAGCCGCTCGAACGGACCGAGCGCCGGCTGCAGCAGGAGCTTGAGGAGAAACGCGATCAGGATGGGAAGGATGATGTCGCCCGCCACGTAGAGGGCGGCGAGCGTGGCGAGGAAGAACAACCCGCCGAGGAAGATGCTCTTCGGGTCGTGCGGCAGCGACATCTCCGGACGCTCTTCCGCCGGAGGATTCAGTTCCGTGACGCCCGGCTCTGCCTTAGACGCGTTATCCCGCAGAGCAGCCGGTTCATGTGTCATGATCGGAATCGATGGACGTGTTTGCCGCAGCCTGCGCCAACACGCCGTTTTATGGGACTACGCAAACGACCTAGCCGATCGCTTGGTTATTCGGGCGAACCTTCGTCGTCGACCCGGACTGCGGCACGACCGCCGTGTTACCCTCCGCCGGCGTGATCACCGTGGTACTCGGCTGTGCCTGGGGCCCAGGTTCACAACGACGGTCTTCTCGTCGCTGCCGCGGGCGGCCAGGAAAATCGACGCTGAAATCGCCAAGATCGTGACCGGACCCATGGATACCTCCTCGAGCGTTGTTTCGTGGTGAACGAAGCTCCACCGGTACGGTTCCTCACGCGAGGCCCGGCAACCAGCCGGAGGGCTCGTCCGGAAACTCGCAGAACCACGATTTCCGCACCGCGCAAGCGTGGCCCGCGTCGCGATAAGGCCACATGACGAGATGAAAGCATCCAGCATCAGCCTTGTTCCGGAGCGGCGGCGAAGCTTGGCCGGAGATCACAGGACCGAAAATTTACGCGTTGGAGCGACCTCGAATTCCCTCCCGGAGAAGGGTCGGGGGGAGGGTTGCGATTTCGCGCTACCGACGACGTCAACGCGGCTTCTGAAACTTGAGCACGAACTCGTCGACCGGCTGCGACGGCTTGAAGACGGGCGCGTCGCGCGGGTCGGATGGATTGCGCAGGAAGCCGCCCTCGCCGACGAAGCGGAAGCCGGCCGCCTCGACCTCCTGGCGCAGGGCGCTCTCCTCGATGCGGTGCAGGCTCTTGCCCACCGCGGTGCCGTCGCCGGGCTTCGCCGCATGGTCCGCGACGATCAGCAGGCCGCCCGGCTTCAAGGCCTCGAACAGCTTGCGGTTCATGGCAGCGCGGTCCACCGGCACGTAGGTCACGTCGTGATAGGCGAAGAAAAAGGTGATGAGATCGAGATCTTTCACGTCGGGCGGCACCGGATCGTCGAACGGGCGAATCACCGGCACCACGTTCTTCATGGCTGGCCCCTTGGCACGCTCGTCGAAGCGTTCGCGGGCCTGCGAATTCTGGCCGTAGACGATGCCGCCGGTCCCGACCGCGCGGGCCATCAGCTCCGTGCTGTAGCCGCCGCCGGCGCCCATATCGAGCACCTTCATGCCGGTCTGCACATCGGTGAAGGCCAGCAACTGCACCGGATTGCGGCGCTGGTCGGTCTGGCGGTCCGCCTCGCTGCGATCGGGCGCGGCGATCAGCGCCTGGACGTCCGGGCTGGCCGCCGAGGCGCGGTCGAGGCTAGCGGTCAGCAGCATGGCGCCGGCATATAGCGCCACCGTCGCGGCGATGAAGGCACGTGGTGCGGCGATCTGCGGCATGGAATGGTCTCCCTGCGGAGGCGTTGGGCCGTGTTGGCGTGAAGCCCGTGGACCGCCGCTCTCGTTTGGGCCGCCGCATGAGCATCGCTGGTCCCGGCGGACAGTTTTGACCACTATAGCCGTCCCGGCCAGCGCGCGGGAGCACCTTCGTCGCCACCGCGCCGACTCCGACACGTTCCATAGGCCGCCTTCCCGAAGATGGCTCAATCACATGCGGCGGCATCATCGGACTACGGTGGGGGGCGGATTGCACGGCGGAAAATGCCGTGCTGGCGCTGCACAGAGGGCCGATACCGCCACAGGTGCGCCATTTCCTGGAGCGTCGCTTGGCTGCGTTCCGGACGCAACGAGCGCGGCCCGCGAGCGTGCAGGCTCAAGACGATGGTGAGAAGCGAGGAAACCCCATCTCCAGCCCTCGGTGCCTGTCCTTGCTGGATCAGGCACGAAGGCGGTCGTGCGAGCCATCCCCCTGGCCAGCCGGCCAAGGGGATGCTCGTTCGGCTTTAGACGGCCTCTTTCAGGTCCTTCGCGACCCGGAAGGCAACCTTCTTCGAAGCTTTGATCTTGATCGCTTCGCCAGTCGCGGGATTGCGACCCATCCGCGCGGCGCGCTTGCGCACCTGCAGGATGCCCAATCCGTTGATGCGAACCTTATTCCCCTTCTTCAAATTCTTCACAGTCAGGGCGATGAAATCGTCGAACAGAGAGGCCACCGCCTTCTTCGACATGTCATGGTTCGCGGCAAGCTCCGCGACCAGCTTGGAGAGTGGGACGGTCGGTGTCTTCGTGGTTTCAGCCATGCATGTTCTCGTTTGAACCGGTTAAGTGAAACGGCCAGTCGGAGCGTGCGACACGGCCTAAATACGCTAATTGCACGGTTTTCCCGCGCTTACAATTGTTTTGTGCAAGCGCCGCACGATATCTGTGGATTGAGTTGTTACCGCAACAGCAGCAATTTCACGCTGCCGGACGATAAAAAGGCCGGTCGCCGACGATCGTCGTGCGATGCATACGGCGGATATCGGGCAGTCCGTATCCACCGCAGGCGCGGTGGTTGAGGCAGCGGTTGTCCCACATCACGAGGTCGCCGTCGCGCCACCTGTGGCGATACTGGAACCGCCGCTCACGTACATAGAAGGCAAACAAACGGTCGAGCAGCGCCTGGGCCGCGGCCTCGTCCATATCGGCGATACCGATGGTGAAACGCGGCGATACGTAGAGCGCCTGACGTCCGGTTTCGGGATGGGTGCGCACCAGCGGCTGACGAACTTCGTGGGTTTCGGTGGCGCGGCGCTCGTAATAATCCTTGGCGCCGGGACGGTCTGGCGAGATCGTCACGCGCGGATTTTTCGTTTTGCTCACATGGTGTATGCCGTAGCGACCTTCGACCTGACGCTTCAGATCGTCCGGTAACGCATCATAAACCATATACATATTGCAGAATTCCGTGTCGCCGCCGCGCGACGGATTCCTGACCGAAAAGAGAATCGTCGCCTGGCATGGTTCCTCATGGTGGGACGAATCCGAATGCCAGAAGTCGCCCGCGTCGACGATGCCGACCGCCGTTCCATCCGGCCTGATCTCGTTGGACAGGATCAGGACGTCGCGGTCGTCGGGATGGGTGTAGGTCACTTGGTCCTGCGCTTCGAGCGGGCCGAACTGGCGCGAGAACATGCCCTGTTGCCCGGCAGTCAGGGTCTGGCCACGGATCACCAGAATCGGGTTGTCACGAAAGGTCTGCTTGACCGCCGCCAGTCGATCGGGAGCGAGAGGCTGCGAACAATCCAGGCCAGTGATTTCGGCGGCGCCGCACGCGGAAAGCTCGTTAACCACAAAGCTCATAATCGTACTCATTCTCCAATCGTCCCACCGAGGGCCAGCGGCGCAGCACCGGCCAGCTTCACCATCATGCTTATTTTGATTTTGCCTCGCCGGCGCCCGCCCGGAGATAGGCCGACATGCGCTCGATCATGGCCGGCGGCGCCTTCGCCATCTCGGCGATCAGCTTCTGCACCTGATCGCCGGGCAGCGGGTTGAACTCCGACTTCGACTTGGCGATTTCGCCACGGAATTCCGGGTCCTTCATGGTGGCCTCGAACGCCGCGCGCAGGGCCTTGACCCGGTCCGCCGGGATACCGGGCGTCGCCAGGAACGAGCGCCCAATCTCGCCGCCGCTGGCATAGAAAGACAGCATCTGCCGGTCTTCCGCGCTCTTGCCCAGTTCGACGATGGTCGGCACGTTCGGCAATTCGGGCGACCGCTCGAAGGTATATTGCACCAGCAGATTGATTTTCTTGTTCCGCAGCCAGTCCTGCTTCTGGACCTTTAGGGTGTTCCACGAGGTCAGCGCGCCATCGACCTCGCCGCGCTCCATGGCGAGCATGCCGTCGGTCGAGCCCGGATAGCCGGTGATGACCTTGAACTTGGTACCGGCCAGGGCATTGAGCAGCAGCGGATAACCCATCGACGGCGAGCCCGGGCCCGTGCTGGCGACAGGCGTTTCATGCGCCATGGCATCCTGCACCGTCTTGGCCTTCGAGGTTTCCCAGGTCAGCGTGATCTCGATGATGTTGGTGATCCGGCCGATCCAGTTGAAATCCGCGGATTTGTATTGGATGCCGGGAGTCTTCAAAGCTTCCTCGAGCGCCATGGTCTGCGACACGATGCCCATGGCGGTGCCATCCTTCGGCGCCACGGCGTAGAGGAAGTTGGCGGCCTTGAAGCTGCCGGCCCCCGGCATGCTCTGGGCCACCACGTTGGGCTGACCCGGCAGATGCTTGCCCATGTGACGCGACAGCAGGCGACCGTAGTAATCGTAGCTGCCGCCGGCGGCGAAGCCGATGTAGAGGTTGACGGTCTTGCCCTTGTAGAACCGCTCGACGCTTTGCGCCGCGGCCGTGGCCGGGATGAGCGCCACCAGCGCCGCCGCAGCCGCAAGAAATCCCTTCTTCATGTCATCCATCCGTTGCCTCCCTTATTGCCGGCGGCTTGAGCCGCCGGTTATTGCCGCCAGTCTAGCCGGCCTGCGCCGTTGTCTCAACCGACCCCTGTGCCGGTTCCGGCAACCGGTTGCGCGACCTGCGCGGTGAGAAATCCCAGCACCCGGGCATTGAATACGTCCGCATGGTCGATCTGCGGATAGTGGTGGGCGCCGGAGATCACAGCGAGCTCCGCGCCAGGAATCAGGTCGCGGAGCCTGGTCGCGCTGTCGAGCGGCTGTCGCCCGGCGACCGAACTGTTGTCCTCGTCTCCGGCCACGATCAAGGTCGGGCAGCGTATGGCGCCGAGCCGCGCCTGGCTGTCGAAACGGCCCAGATCTTCCATGATAGCGATATAGTTCGCGGGATCATTGGCCAGGTAGCGGCGCCTATACCAATCCATCACCTCCGGATGGGCGGCGACGAAGTCCGCCGGGAAATGACTGGCGAGCTGATGATCGGCGGCGATCCCCATCCCGTGCTGGCGGATCCTGCGGTTACGCTCCTCGCGCCGGCCCGCGTTCCCCTCGACGATCTTGCTGGCGGTGGAGACAAGCACCAAGGCTGATACCACGTCCGGCCGTCGCACGGCGAAAGCCTGGGCGACAAAGCCGCCGAGGGACACCCCCATCAAGGCCGTTCGGGTCACGCCCAAGCGTTCAAACAGAGCTTCGAGATCGCGCACGAAGGTGTCCACGCCCAATGGCTCCGTCCCGCGCCCGGATTCACCCAAGCCGCGAAAATCGAAGCTCAAGACTCTGAAATGACGCGCTAGCGGCGCGATTTGGTTGCGCCAGCCTTCGCGGGTGCTCAGGCCGACGCTGTGCAGCAACGTGAGCCACGGCCCCTCACCGGCCAGATCATAGACGCACCGATGGCCGCGGATTTCGATCTCCAACATCTCCCCCTGTCATGGCAGCGCCGCATCTTAAGGCAATGCTTTAAGATGCGGCGCTTTGGTAAAACAACATGTTATCCGCCAGAACCGATCCACCGCGCGAGACGGTGCTGAGTCAGGGCCTAGGACGCGGCAGCCGCGAAGCGCGTCGGACAACTCACGCCCGTGCCGCCCAACCCGCAATAGCCGTTGAGGTTCTTCGCCAGATACTGCTGGTGATAGGGCTCGGCGTAGTAGAAGGGCGGCGCTTCACGGATCTCCGTCGTGATGCCCTTCAGGCCACGCGCTTTCAGTGCCGCTTCGTAGTCGGCCTTGGACACCTCCGCCATGCGGCGCTGCTCGTCGGAATAGGTATAGATGCCGGAGCGGTATTGGGTGCCGACATCGTTGCCCTGGCGCATGCCCTGGGTCGGATCGTGGCTCTCCCAGAACGCTCGCAGCAGATCCGCATAGCCGATCACTTTGGGATCGAAGACGACGAGCACCGCCTCCGTATGACCGGTCAGTCCGGAGCAGACCTCTTCGTAGGTCGGATTCTCGGTATGGCCGCCGGCATAGCCGACCGCCGTGGTGTGGACGCCGGGCAATTGCCAGAACAGGCGCTCGGCGCCCCAGAAGCAGCCCATGCCGAACATCGCCGTCTCGAGCCCGGCCGGGAACGGCAGCGCCAGCGGATGGCCTGTGACCATGTGGCGCGCTGGCACCGCCATCGGCTCGGCGCGCCCGGGCAGCGCCTCATCGGCCGTGGGCATACGGGTTTTGCTGGACGAGAACCACATGGCGGGCCTCCGGATGGTGGTGAACTCTTAATATGCGCCTCAGCCCCTCTTCTTGTAAGCCCCCACGGCTTTGTGATCTAGTCGCTCGGCCGCACCGGCGGGCGCTCGAGGGCGGCGCGGTCCCAATGGGCGGTGTCGGCCGCCGCGGCGTAGGTGCTGTCGAGGAAGGCGTGCAGCATGGCGTAGGGATCGGGCGCGGTGCGCACAGCATCGTAGGGCAGCAGGAATTCGCCAAGCCCTTCATGGAAGAACGCCGCCGCCGGCGCGACCGCCTGAGTCTTGAAATCCGCGGGTGTGGGATAGGCGTAGGAATAGAAGGCGGCATAATCGACCCCGCCGCCCCCGGGCCAGAAGCCGGCGCTGCTCACCTCGTGGGAATAGGCCTCGCGCGTCACCGCATCGGGCAGATGGGGCACGCCGCCCGGATGGCGCGGGGCGGGACGGCCGGAGAACCGCGTCACCGCCAGATCGAAGCTGCCCCAGAAGAAATGCACCGGGCTGCACTTGCCGATGAAGCCGGCGCGGAACTGGGTGAACACCCGGTCGGCCTGCCCGAGAACGCGCCAGAAGCGGTGGACATAGTCGGCGTCGTAGGCGCGCGGCGCGCGGTCGTCGCGGAACGGGATGGCCTCGACCACCTCGTTCGGCGCGGCCACGAAACTCGCCCCGATCCCAAGCTCGTCCAGGGTCTCCATGATCTCGTCGTAGAAATCCGCCACCGATTGCGGACGCAAAGCGATGCGGCGGCGGTCGCCATCGCTGGTCTGCACGACCAGGTCATGGTCGAGGAAATCGAAGTCGATCTGGACCTGGCGGTTGCCGTCCGCCATCGGCGAGGTGGTCAGCCCGCGCGCGGTGACATAGAGCGGCACGTGCCAGGAATGGTTGACCCAAGGGGTCTTGGCGAGGCGGATCTTGCCGACGATCTGGGCGCGCATATGCAACCCGTGGATCGTGTCCTGCCAGGCTTTGTAGTCGAGTTCAGGCCACGCATCCTGTGTCGCTGCGCCGTGAGCCAAGTCCGCCTCCCCAGAGATCGGCGACTATCGCAACCAGCACTCTAGCACTGTTTCGCTGTGGGCCGTCTCGATCTGCTGGCTGTAGCGCTGCCGATACAGGGTCATCAACGCGTCGTGGGTGGTGTCCGACGAGCTGCACAGCGCGTCGGTCGGCAGCACGACGCGATAGCCCAGATCGACCGCGTCCATCACCGTCGCAAGCACGCACATATCGGTTTCGGCGCCGGTGATCACCAGGCTGTCGACGGCATGCTCCTGCAGATGCCGATGCAAGGCCGGCGCGGAAAACGCCGAATAGAACTTCTTGTCGATCACCATGGCGGGCGGCGCCAGTGCCTTGAGCGGCGCCACGAGATCGAGCAGCGTCGGCGGGATGCGCTCCCGCGTCAATTCGCGCCACCGTTCATAATAGCGCCGCCACGTTCCGCGCATTTCCTCCGGTTTGACAGGCGGAATGAACCGGGTGAAGACGGTTTGCTCGCGATGATGGTCGGCGATGTTGTGAACGACCGGCAGCACTCGCGCCATCCACGGCGTGTGCCATGGAGTTTCCTGGGCATAGAGCTCCTGCATATCGACACAGAGATGCACCGTGCGATCGGTCAGCGGTCCGTAGCGCAGCGCTTCACCCACGATCACACCGCCACTTTCGCGCGCTCGGCCTGGACGAGGCCCGCCAGGCCTTCGGGCGGCACCGGAACTGGAGAACGCCGCAAGGCGAGCTCGCTCCCGGCCGGTCGACATGGCAACGGCGTGTTCGTGCGACTTTCGAACATCGGGGTTCAACGCCGGAAGCCATCGAATGGTTTCCGCCGGCCCCCTTGAACTCCACAACCCTATGGAGGATGCTTGCCGCAACAAGCGATAACAAAATCGGGGAGACCGGAAATCATGACTGGCATGGTGGGGTTGGTCGGCGTCGGCGCCATGGGCAAGGCCCTGCTCGCGCGGCTGCGCAAGGCGGGCGAGCAGGTGCAGGCCTACGACATCTCGAGCGAGGCGATGCAGGCGGCGCGCGACGGCGGCGCCACCACCGTGGACTCGGCGGCCGCGGCGGCAAAGGGCGCCGGCTACATCCACGTCTTCGTGCGCAGCGACGCGGACGTGGTGGATGCTGTGCTCGGCAAGGACGGCGTGCTGGCCGGCGCCGCGCCGGGCAGCATCATCTTCCTGCACAGCACGATCCTGCCCACCACGACCCAGCATGTGGCCGCGATGGCCGGCAAGCGAAACGTCCACGTGCTGGACGTGCCGATCACGGCGGTCCCCGCCAAGGTGCTGGCCGGCGACGGCGCCTTTCTGGTCGGCGGGCCGGACGACCTGGTGCGATCGGTGCGTCCTCATCTGCTGGCCCTGGGAAAGAAGGTCTACCATTTCGGGCCGCTCGGCGCCGGCAATGTCGCCAAGCTGATCAAGAACCTGACCAACGGGGCGGAGCGCGTCCTGCTGGCCCAGGCGATGATGCTGGCCGAGGCGGGCGGCATCGACGTGCGCCACATGTTCGACGTGCTGAAGGCGGAGGACAGCGGCTCGATCGTGCGCAATTGGGAAAAGGCCTTCACCATCGACGGCGGCCAGGCGTCGCTGAACGGCGGCGCCAATATCTTCAACAAGGATCTGCCGCTCGCCGCCGAACTGGCGAAGATCTACAAGCTCGATCTCGGCGTGATCCGCGAGGCGGCTGATGCGGGCCGGCGCTACACCGGGGTGAAGACGCTCGATCCGATCCCCGAATTCCACGACCGCTAAAGGCGCGCCGCGCCCGGAGGCTTCAGGTCAGGCCGTAAAGCCGGCGCGGGTTGTGGTAGAGGATCTTATCGACGAGGCGCGGCGCGAGCGTGCCCTTCTCGCGCACCAGGCGCAGGGCCTCGATCTCGGTCGAGGTGTCGCGGTGGCCATAGTCGGTGCCGATCACCAGGTTGTCCTCTCCCGCGTCGCGCAGGATGTAGTCGAAATCGTCGGTCACCTGGCAGGCCACGTACATATTGTTGGCGGCCAGGGGCTGGTCTGGCAGCCGCTTACCGCGCTTGCGGAAGCGCAGCGCAGATCGTTGATCAAATAAGGAATCCATTGCGCGCTGACCTCGACGAAACCCCAGCGCACATCGGGAAAGCGCGCTGGGATTTCCTGGATGAACAGCGCGTGGAAGGCGCCGACGACGGGCAGCTTGAATTTGCAGAAGCCGCTTTTGCCGTCGAACGAATCATGCATGGCGAAATGATCGACGCCCGCATGCAGGCAGATGGCGAGATCCAGTTGGCCGGCGAGCTGATAAAGCGGGAAAAAATAGCTGTCGGTCAATTGGCGGTCGCATTCCATTCCGCACAGGAAAATGGCGCAGGCGCCGTTCTCCTTGGCGAACAGCAGCTCATCGCGCACGCGCCCCACATCGAGCAGGGATAGCAGCGGCGGCATCGCGGCCCAGCGCAGCCGCCCACCGCCTTTTTTCCAGATATCGGCGAGCCACCGGTTGTAGCTCCGCGCCAAGGCGAACTCGAGCGCCGGGTCGCGGGTGAGCGGGCGCAGGAACAAGCTCGGATAGAGCACCTGGACATCGATACCGAGCTCATCCATATGGGCAAGCCGCCGCTCCACGTCGCGCATCTCGCGCGCGTCCTGCGGCGTCTCGCTCCCGATGTTGCTGCCCTTCGATTGCAGTCGCCCCTCGATCACCCAGAATTCGTTGCGGCGGCTGCCCCCGCCTGCCGGAGTCAGCTCGCTGCGCACGAAGATGTCCGGCGTGAAGGCCCGTTCCGCGGCCGTGAGGTACTGCCACGTTGCCATGGTCTCGATCACATGCGCGTCGGAATCGATGGTCGCCATAGCGTGCCCCCTGGATCATTTTTCTATAAACGCCGCGTGCCCCGGCGCTACCGTGCCGTCGGCAGGCCGTTCTTCTCCGCCATCGTCCGCAGCAATGCCAGATCGTCGTCGGTGGTGGCGACCAGCGTCGCGGCGATGCGCCCGATCTGCTCGCCGCTCAGGGGCAGGAAATTCTCGCCCACCTCGCTCGCGGCCATCTGGCGGAATTTCGGGTCGTCGACCACCTTTCTGTAGGCCTCGCGATGGGCCCTGACATGGACGGCTGGCGTTCCGGGCGGCAGGGCGAACCATTTGTTGACCAGATAGTCGGCGAGCAGCCGCTGGTAGCTCGCGCGAGTGGCGTCGTCCAGCTTCGGCAGGATGAGATCGCCGATCAGCGGCACATCGGGGAGCGTCACCTGCCGCACCATCTGGCCGTTGTCGTTCGGCACGCCGAGCTGCGCCACCGCCGTGAAGGTGCTGCCGGGCTGCAGCATCGGCGCGACCTGGGTGGTGTTCCACTGGTTGGCGATCATGTCCACCTCGCCGCCGTGGATGGCCAGGAACATGGCGGGGGTGCCCGAATATCCGACCACCCAGCGGATGTTCCAGTCGAGATACTCCTTGGCCCACAGGCTGAAGATCAGGCCGGACCGGGTGCCGTCGATCTCGCCGAACACCACCGGCTTGGCTTTCGGATCGCTGAGCCGCGGCAATGCCTCCCTGCGGATCAGCAACAGGGTGCCGAGGTAGGCGTCGCCGCCGATGAATTCATACTTCGATGGGTCGTATTTGACCTGTGGCTGGCGCAGCTTCGTTGGGCTGAGCTGGGTCCGCGAACCGGCCAGGATGGTCAAGCCGTCGGGCGGCACACGGGCGGTGAAATGATTGCCCGCCATGATGCCGCCGCCGCCCGGCATGTTGCGGAAGGTCACCTGGGGTTCTCCCGGTAGGTATTTCGTCATAAGGCTGCCGACCATGCGGGCGCTGATGTCCGTGCCGCCGCCAGCGGTCGAATTGATAATGATCGAGAGTGTCTTGCCCTGATAGGACACATCGCCGGCCCGAACCGCGCCGGCAGCCGATATGCCCGCGGCAAGCCAGCCCAATAAGCATGCAACCGTTCCTCGCCAGCCACGGATCATCGCGTGCCTTCCCATGGGCTATGGGCTACGTCGGCCATCATTGAGATATGTCAATGCGACCGATTCTCGTTCTGTCAAACTATGATTGACGCCAAACATCGACGTCAACTCCTCGCGAGCGGCGCCCGGTCACGCATTTCGGAAAGTTCGTGACAAGTGTGCGTCGAATGCGCGGTTTTGGCGTGCCACGATGGCGTTTTCGGCGCCTTGTTGCGGAGGATTGGTGTCTCGTCGTAAACATGTGATGATGAGTGATAACCGATCCTCCGAGTAGTTAGTGTCACGGCCCTTGCCGTATGCTAAAAATCGGGTGTTCGGATAGGAGAACTTATGGCTTTCGGGCCAGGCGGCAATCAGCAACCGGCAGACGTGGGTCAGGCCGCGGATCGGCTCAGGCATCGGCAGGAGCCAACCTCGCGGCACGATTACCACGATGAAAAATCCATAACAGCGGTCGAAGACGAGAAAATTTGATGGGTAAAGGACGGGATCGCGGCCCCAGGCGCCGCGGATTCGATGACGACATGTTTTCCCCCCGGGACTTTCACGACGAACGTCCGGCCTCTCGGCCACCTTACGGCGGCGGTCCGCCGGCACGGCAGCCACAGGCGGAAGGCCCGACGATCGACGCCACGGTAAAGTGGTTCAACGGGGAAAAGGGCTTCGGCTTCGCCGAACTCGGCGACGGAACGGGCGATGCCTTCCTTCATATCGCGGTGCTGCAGGCCGCGGGGCAGGATGCGGTCGAACCGGGCACCAAGCTGCGTGTTCAGGTCGGCCAGGGCCAGAAGGGCCGTCAGATCACGGCGGTTCTCGAAGTGGATCGCAGCAGCGCCGCCGCGCCCCAACCCCGTCGGGCGCCTTCGGGCGGCGGCGGCCGGGGCTTCCAGCCCGACGAGTCGTCGGCTGTGGAACTCGACGGCACGGTGAAGTGGTTCAACGGCGAAAAGGGCTTCGGCTTCGTCGTCACCGAGGACGGCGGCAAGGACGTGTTCGTCCACATCTCCGTGCTCGAAAAGGCGGGGCTGCGGTCGCTGGCGGAGGGACAGCGCATCTCCATGCGTGTCGTTCAGACAGCGAAGGGCCGCGAGGCGATCTCGGTCACGCCATCCTGATCAGGCCCACAACCGCCTGACACCGATCCGCGGCCAGGCGCCGTCCCCTCAGCGACTTCCGATTCGTTGGATCGATTTGATGGGGCCGCGCGTCTGGCCGGATAGCTCGGCGATCTTCTGATCCTGCGCCTCGACCGCCTGACGGATGAGGTCGTCATCCTCGTAACCGTTCAATTCGACACCGGGCAGACGCCGGTTCGACGTTTGCGTGCCGTCCTCATAGAGCACGTTGACGACAATGATCTCTGAACTGGTGGTCGGCTTCCTGCGCGCCATAACTCGCTCCTGACTGACAAACATAAGGCGCGCCGGATGGTCGGCCGCGCCTATCTCTTGGGATCCGTCGCCCCGCGTACCGGACTCACCGCTGGCAGATCTTCCTCCAGGATCGATATCTGCAATGCGTAGGAGACCTCGCCGTCATCCTCGTCGCGATGCAGCACGCCAATGAACTCGTCGCCGATCTTGACCTCGATCGGACCACCGCGCCTCATGGGTGCCGCGACATTGATCTTCGGGTTGGCGAAGGTCTTGCGGAGATAATCCTGCACGCGTGCGATTTCATTTGGTGTCACCCGACATCTCCTCTCGCCTTCAAGCCCGCGTTCGTGGCCTTGGCCGTCGCTCTTCAATCGATAAACCATCGCCGAAAGAAAACCCCGCAATAAATTGTATTTACAGGGTAACTTTCATTTATCCTTGCCCAGCCATGAACGGGGGCACACGGCTTTTCCTTCGTTGCCCGGTGATTTGGCACGGCGGGGGTGCCAATGCAAGCCGCATGAGCATCCGTCGGGTTCGAGAGATCGGGAACGCCGACGGGCCACGATGCGTTTCCCCTCGCCCAAAGAGGATACGCATTTGACCGATAGCGTCTCGACAACCGCCCCCACTCCAGCGCCGCCTCCTGTCGAGGTGCTGGAGGATGTTCAAGCCGCAGGCCTGCGCTATGTCTCCGACCAGGAGCCCGGTCTTCACCGCCGCAGGAACGGCAAGGGCTTCACCTATCTGACGCCGAACGGCGAGACCTGTCGCGACCCGGCGACGCTGAAACGAATCCGCGCCCTTGCCATCCCGCCCGCCTGGACGGACGTGTGGATATGCCCCCGGGCCAACGGCCATATCCAGGCCACCGGGCGTGATGCCAAGGGCCGCAAGCAATACCGCTATCATTCGAATTTCCGCGAAGCGCGCGACAGCACCAAATACGAGCGCATGGTCGGCTTCGCCCGCGCTCTGCCGAAGATCCGCGCCCGGGTCGCCGCCGACATGGCGCGGCCCGGCCTGCCGCGCGAGAAAGTTCTGGCCACCGTTGTGCATCTTCTCGAAACCACGCTCATCCGCGTCGGCAACGAGGACTATGCCAAGGCGAACAAGAGCTACGGCGTTACCACCCTGCGGAATCCCCATGTTACGGTGAACGGCGCGGAGCTGCGTTTCAATTTCAAGGGCAAGAGCGGCAAGACATGGCGTCTCAAGATCAAGGACCGGCACATCGCCAAGATCATTCGCGCCTGCCAGGATCTGCCCGGCCAGCAGCTTTTCCGATATTCCGACGAATCCGGCGAGCCCCAGAACGTCACCTCGTCCGATGTGAACGAGTATCTGCGCGAGATCACCGGCGCCGACGTGACGGCCAAGGACTTCCGCACTTGGTCCGGCACGGTGCCGGCCGCCGCGGATTTCTAGACGGCACGCGCCACCTTGGACGCGTAATGGGCCCAGGCCTTGGCCTGAGAACGCGGCTTGAGAATCTGCCCGGTGATCTTTTCCGAGAGCTCGAGCGGCAACGTCTCGGGCTTGCCCATCTGGCGCGCGATGGTCAGGATCTTGAGCGACTCTTCGAGATAGATGGTGAGAAGCACCGCCTCGCGCAGGTCCTTGCCGACCATGGTCGAGCCGTGGCCCTGCTGCAGGATGACGCGGTTGTTCCCGAGCTGGCGCGCGATCTCCTTGGCGCGGTCCACCGTGCCGGTCTGGCCCGGGCTGCGATACATGGCGAGCTTGCCGTGGAACGGCGCGCCGTAATGGGTGGATCGGCTGGAATTCCTCGTTGATGGTGCTGAACGCCACCGCGTAGGGCGGATGGACATGGACGATGGCGTTGACGTCCGGACGCGCCTCATAGATCGCCGGATGCGCCTTCCAGTCGTCGACCGCCTCGTTCAACGACCAGATCTTGAGATTGTCCGTGGTCACCAGATTCGGGCTGGTGATCGGAATCGCCATCATGCGATGGCCGGCAAGGCGCACGCTGACATTGAAAGCCGCCTCGGTCACCCCCTCGTGGGCGAGGATGCGGCAGGCCGTGACGAAATCCTCCTTGAGCTGACCGAACTCCTCGGCCGGCGTGGGCGCAACGAATACGTGGGCCATGGCCTCATCCTCCCGGGCGCGCTTGCTCAGGAGGCAAGGCTACGCCTGCGACGCGGCGGAGAAAAGCCTATCGAAAGCCGCAGGAATACGGCGGTTAAGCGGTTTGCCGGCTTGATTCACCCAGGATTCCGCGGATTTCGCTCAGGCACGAACCGCAGTTCGTGCCGGCCTTGAGAGCGCCGCCGATATCCTCCGTCGTGCGGCAGCCGCGGTGGACGGCGGCCAGGATCTGGTTCAGCCCGACGCCGAAGCAACTGCAGACCGTGGCACCCGGCTCCTCGACCGCGCCGCCGGGGCGGCCTGCCAGCAGGCGCGGCCGGGCGTGGCCCGCGGAGAAATCTTCCGCCAGTTGCGTCACTGCCCAGGCGCGCGAGACGGCGACCGGCTCCGGTGACAGGAACAGCGCACCGAGCAAGCGATGGCCTTGGAAAGCAGCGAAGCGGTAATGCCTGGAGCGGGCATCGCAAAAGCCGAGCAGATCCGCATCGGCAATGCCCGCCAGACCGAACAGGTGCCGCGCGAACTCCTCCCAATCGGCAGGCGAGGTACGGTCCGCCAGTTCGATGCGCCAGCCGCCGCTGCAAGGCGCCAGCGCCCAGTATTCGGCAGGCAAGCGCGCCGGTCGGTCGGTGATCACCGCGAAGCCGTACCAGGCGGCCTCGTAGCGGCGCATCGACACGGGGGTGAATTTCAGTTCGGGCTGGCCGGACACCGGATCGACGTTCGGCAGCATAATCGTATCGACGCGCGCCGAGGACGCGAATCGGTCGGTCCAGTGCATCGGCACGAACACCGAGCCGCGCCGCTGCCGATCGGTGATCAGGGCGCGCACGCGAATCGCGCCCTGCCCGTTGCGCAGCTCGACGAGCGATGCATCCGTGACGTCGCACGCGGCTGCGTCCGCCGGATGCATCTCGGCAAAGGGCTCGGCCAGGTGGGCCATCAGGCGGGCCGAGCGGCCGCTGCGCGTCATGGTGTGCCACTGGTCGCGGATCCGGCCGGTATTCAGGACCAGCGGATGGCATGCATCGGTCGCGGACGCCGGCGCCTGCGCCGAGGTCGGCACGAAGCGCGCGCGGCGGTCCGGAGTGAAGAAGCGCCCGTCGGCGAAGAACCGTTGGCCAACATCGCTTTGGCGATCGCCCGGCCGCACCGGCCACTGGAAGGGCGGCATGGACGCATAGTTGGCGCGGATATCCGGCAGGCCCGAGAGGTCGAAGTCGCGCGCACCGTCGTTCTCCGCACCCGACAGCGCCGCGTGTTCGGCGAAGATATCGGCTGGCGAGGCGTAGTCGAAGGCCTCTCTCCATCCCATGCGGCGTCCGACCTGGGCGAACATCCACCAATCGGGCATGGCTTCGCCGGGCGGCGGCAGGAAGGCGCGCTGGCGCGAGATGCGCCGCTCCGAATTGGTCACCGTGCCGTCTTTCTCGCCCCAGGCGGCCGCGGGCAGCAGCAAATCGGCGAACGCGGTGGTGTCGGTGCGCGCGATCACGTCGGAGACGACGACGAAGGGACAGGCCGCAAGCGCCGCGCGCACGGCGTCCGCATCGGGCAGGCTATCGACCGGGTTGGTGCCTGCGATCCACAGCGCCTTAACCTTGCCTTCGCCGACGGCGCGGAACAGATCGACGGCCTTGAGTCCGGGCCTGTCGGCGATGACGGGCGCGCGCCAGAAATCCCGCACGATTCGGCGATGCTCGCGGCTGTCCAAGTCCATATGAGCGGCGAGCTGGTTGGCCAGCCCGCCGACTTCTCGTCCGCCCATGGCATTGGGCTGGCCGGTGACCGAGAAAGGCCCCATGCCGGGGCGCCCGATGCGGCCGGTTAAAAGGTGGCAGTTGATGATGGCATTGACCTTGTCGGTGCCGCGCGAGGACTGATTGACACCTTGCGAATAGACCGTAACGACTCGCTCGGTCGCCGCGAACAGGTCGTAGAATTCGCGCAGCGCCGACGGATCGAGGCCGGTCGCCGCGCTGGCGCCAGCCAAATCCGTGTTCTCTGCAGCCTTGAGAGCCTGAGCGAAACCGGCGGTATGCCGGGCAACGAAATCCGCGGCGGCCCTGCCCTGCCGATGCAGATGGCAGAGTAGACCATTGAACAGGGCGACGTCGGACCCGGGCGCCACGGCGAGATGCAGATCCGCCGCATCCGCCGTCTGGGTTCGCCGCGGATCGATGACCGCCAGCTTCATCGCGGGCCGCGCCGCTTTGGCATCCATCAGCCGGCGGAAGAGAACCGGATGGCACCAGGCGAGATTGGAACCGACCAGCACGACGAGATCGGCCAGTTCGAGATCCTCGTAGGTGCCGGGCACCGTGTCGCTGCCGAAGGCGCGCTTGTGGCCCGCCACCGACGAAGCCATGCAGAGCCGCGAGTTGGTATCGATATTGGCCGAGCCGATGAAGCCTTTCATCAGCTTGTTGGCGACGTAATAGTCCTCGGTGAGAAACTGGCCGGAGACGTAGAAGGCTACCGAATCGGGGCCATGCTCGGCGATGGTGGAGTTGAAGCGGTGGGCGATAGTGCCGAGCGCATCGTTCCACGAGATGCGCTGCCCCGCCGCCATGGGATACAGCAGCCGGCCGTCGAGCCCGAGGGTCTCGCCGAGCGCCGCGCCCTTGGAGCAAAGCTTGCCGCGATTGGCCGGATGGTCGGCATCGCCGCCGATCGCCACGCCACCGGACCCGACGGCTTCGGCGACGATGCCGCATCCCACCCCACAGTAGGGACAGGTCGTCTTGACCCGGCGCTGGCCGGCGCGGCCTTCCATCACACCGCCTGGCGGGCGATATGGGCGAAGCTCAGAAAGACCAGGCCATCGAGAACGTGAACCGCGTGGGTTCTGACGCAGCCCTGGTCGGCGCCCTGAGCCTCGCCGGTCGACAAGCTGATGGTCCAGTTGTGCAGCGGGCAGATCACCGTATCGCCGGCGACGATGCCTTGGGACAGCGGCCCTTGGCGATGCGGGCATTTGTCGTCGATCGCGAACACTCGGTCATCCTCGGTGCGAAACAACGCCACGTCGCCGCGCGGCGTCCGCACGATGCGCGAGCCGCGCCGCGGAATGGCATTGATGGTGCCGACCTCGATCCAGCCGGCGCGGTCCATGGCAAAGCGGGCGACTGTCGCCATCACGCCACCGCCGCGTAGCCGACCTTGGCCAACGGCCGGAATTCGTGGGAGTCGCGGCCCGCCGCCCGCTTGGCCCACGGATCGATCTGGGCGAAGCGCTGCGACTTGATGAAACGTTCATTGGCCTGACGCCGGCGCTCGGGCTCCTCGACGAGCTGCTTCCTGATGCGGTCGAGCCCGACGCGCCCCGCCCATTTGTGGACACGTTCGAGATAGCGGCCTTGCTCGCGGTAGAGCTGCAGCAGCGCGCCGCAATATTCGAGCACCTCCGCCTCGGTTTCGACCTTGCACAGCAGATCGGTTTGTCTCACATGCAGGCCGGCGGCGCCGCCGATATGGATCTCGTAGCCCGACTCGACGCAGATCACGCCGAAATCCTTCACCGTCGCCTCGGCGCAATTGCGTGGGCAGCCCGACACGCCCATCTTGACCTTGTGGGGCGTCCACGAGCCCCAGGTGAACTGCTCGATCTTGACCCCGAGGCCGGTCGAATCCTGGGTGCCGAAGCGGCACCATTCGCTGCCGACGCAGG
>CAZOBN010000024.1:29013-44381 GCA_964577835.1 uncultured Rhizobiaceae bacterium | reverse complement strand
CGCGCGCGTCCTCGTCGCGGAAGCACGGCGCGATCTGGAAGTAGCGGTCGAAGCCGGCGATCATCAGGAGCTGCTTGAACTGCTGCGGTGCCTGGGGCAGCGCGTAGAACTTGCCGGGATGGATGCGGCTCGGCACCAAATAGTCGCGCGCGCCCTCGGGCGAGGACGAGGTGAGGATCGGCGTCTGATATTCGAGGAAGCCCTGCTCGATCATGCGGCGCCGGATCGAAGCGATCACCTGGCTGCGCAGCACCATGTTGCGGTGGACCTTTTCGCGCCGCAGGTCGAGGAACCGGTAGCGCAGGCGCGTCTCCTCGCCGTAGTCCACATCCGAATTGACCTGCAGCGGCAGGGTGTCGAGCGGCTTCGAGAGCAGTTCGACGGACTCCACGCCAATTTCCACCCCGCCGGTCGGAAGATCCGGATTGACCGTCTCAGGCGAGCGCTTCAGCACCTTGCCGGTCACGGCGACCACGCTCTCGAGGCGCAAGGCATCGGCGGCGGCGAAGGCCGGATCGCCCGAATCGATCACGCACTGGGTGATCCCGTAATGGTCGCGCAGATCGATGAACAGCAGGTTGCCGTGGTCGCGCTTGCGATGAACCCACCCGGCGAGACGGACGGTCTGGCCGACATGGCCTCCGTTTGGGGCGGGCCGCAACTCGCCGCTGGTGTGGGTGCGATAAGGGTGCATGAAACGGCGCCTCTTGAGCGGGCTTGGGGAAAACGGGCTTGGGGGTGCGAAAACTGGCGCCAAAACGCACGGATGGGCCGGTTTTGTCAAGATAGGCGACGGCGGCGGCACCCGCGAGACAGGGGGAGAAATGGTCCGATGGAACGGTTGCCCGCACGTTCGCCACTATCTCTATTCCCCGGTCCGACAAGGGGCCGCACGGTCCCAAAAACGCGCCGTGAGGGCCCAAACGTACCGTGGCCGGATACCGCGGGCCGCGCGGACCGCCCAAAGTTCCACGATTCCCGCCTTCTCAGCGCTTTAACCGTGCCGGGTTTTTCGTTATAGCTTCATTGCATGATCGTCATTACCGAGACACAGGCGCTGGAGGCGTTCTGCCGGCGCCTGGCCAGCGCCCCGTTCATCACCGTCGATACCGAGTTCATGCGGGAAAAGACCTATTGGCCCGTGCTCTGCTTGGTTCAAGTGGCCGGCCCGGACGAAGCCGCGATCGTCGATGCCATGGCGCCCGGTCTCGATCTCGCGCCGCTCATGGCCCTGATGGCCGACCCGAACGTCCTCAAGGTCTTCCATGCCGCCCGTCAGGACATCGAGATCTTCTATCATCTGAGCGGCCGCGTGCCGGCGCCGATCTTCGACACCCAGGTCGCGGCCATGGTCTGCGGTTTCGGCGATTCGGTGGGCTATGAGGCCCTGGCCACCAAGCTGGCCCGGGCCCGCATCGACAAGTCGATGCGTTTCACCGATTGGGCGCGCCGGCCGTTGAGCGAAAAGCAGCTCCACTACGCGCTGTCCGACGTGACCCACCTGCGCCTCGTCTATGAAAAGCTGCAGCAGCAACTCGACCAGACCGGCCGCACCCGCTGGGTCGACGAGGAGATGGCGATCCTGACGGCGCCCGAAACCTACAAGCCCGATCCCAACGAATCGTGGCGCCGGCTCAAGGTGCGATCGACCAATCCGCGATTCCTCTACGTGCTGCGCGAGCTCGCCGCCTGGCGCGAGCTGACCGCCCAGGAGCGCGACGTGCCACGCAACCGCATCCTGCGCGACGATGCGCTGCTCAACATCGCCGCCCATGCGCCGAAGAACGAAGACGAGCTCATGAGCACCCGGGGCCTCGGCCACAACGGGTTCAACCCGAGCATGAAGCAGGGCATCCTCGGCGCCATCGAGCGCGGGCGCGCGGCCGAGGATTCCGGCACGCTGGTCTACGAGGAAAAGCCCGAACTGCCCCGCGGGCTCGCGCCCGTGGTCGACCTGCTGCGCGTGCTGCTGAAAATGAAATGCGAGGCCGGCGACGTTGCCCAGCGGCTCGTGGCGAGCAGTGCGGACCTGGAACTGATCGCGGCCGACGACGACGCCGATGTGCCGGCGCTGCATGGCTGGCGCCGCGAGGTTTTCGGCGCCGACGCCTTGGCTCTCAAGCACGGCCGGCTGTCGCTGGCGGTCAAAAACAGGAACATCACCCTGGTCCCGCTGGTCGAGCGCCAGGTCGCGGCCAGCTAATCGTCGAACCGCCTTTTGATGCCGCCCGTCAGGCGCGGCTTGCGGCCGAGCTGCTTGGCGACGCTCTCGAACCTGCGCATCACCATCTCGCCCAGCAAGGCATCGCCGCCGCGCGGCAGCATCAGGGTGAGGTCGTTCTTGCCGAGCGATAGCCGGGTCGCCTTCAGAATGCGCCGGCTGCCGGCCGAAAGCGTGAAGGCGAAACGCAAGGCTTTGCCGAGCACCTGGGCGTACGAGAAATCTTCTTCCGAAATCAAGCGGTGGATGCGCTCGACCGCGTCGGCGCCGTTGTCATAGGCGCCGTAGCGCGCGCCGATCGCCGTCGCGACGACGACGCGTCCCGGGTGGTCGATCCCCGTGACGGGCATCCGCAACACGCGCCAGAACGCCTGTTCGGCGCGGTAGTCCGGATGCTCGTTCCAGGCGACGTCGCCGAGCAGGCATGCCGCCATGCGCAGGCGTTTCCGCTCGGCACCTTCCTTGCGGAACAACGGGTCGATCCAGTCGAACAATTCCCTGCCCGAAACATCGAAGCGCTTCGAGCGTCCGGCGATCGCCGCGCAAGCCGCGAACAGCGGATCCTCGCGCCGTCGCGCCGGGGTGAGCTTGCCGTAGAGCAGTCCCTCGCGCAGACCCTGCGCCGAGAACACCAGCCGGTCCGGTTTCATGATGTCGATCAGCCGGTCGAGCACCACGGCGGCGAGCGGCAGGGTATCGAGGCGCTTCTTCGGCACCCGTTCGATGCGGGCGAGCGACGACGGGCTGAGATGCATGATGATGCCGAGCAGCTTCTTGGCCTCGCTGACCGGCATTTCGTATTCGTGGATGACATGCAGCGGATAGTTGGTCTGCTGCATGTGGATGTTCGCCAGCGCACGCCAGGCGCCGCCCACGGGATAGAAGGTCTGGCCGCGCACCGACGAGATCCAGGGCAAACGCTCGAACGCATCCTCGATGGTTTTGCGCGCCTTTTTCGGATTCTTGTCCCATGCGCTGAGCAGCCGCAACGGGCCGATCTGCAGCGAGGCACAATGTCCGGGCGTGCCCTTCCCGATCGTCACCACTTCGAGGCTGCCGCCGCCGAGATCGCCCATCATGCCGTGCGCCTCGGGAATGCCGGAGATCACGCCGTAGGCGGAAACCTTGCCCTCCATTTCGCCCTTGAGCACTTCGACGACGATGCCGAAGCGGCGCTCCAGCTCGTCCACGAAGGCCGGGCCGTCCTTGGCGGCGCGCACCGCTTCGGTCGCGACCACCGCCAGATGCGCGACATGCATCGCCTCCGCGGCGAGCACGAAACGGGCCATGTTCTCGATGGCCATCTTGACGCCCTGGGGATTGAGGCGGCCGGTCTCGCCCAGCTTGCGGCCCAAGCCGCAGAGCGCGCGCTCGTTGAAGATCGGCTGGGGCGCCCGGCCCATGCCGTCATAGACGACCAGGCGGACGGAGTTGGAGCCGATGTCGATGACGCCGACGCGCGGCGTTGCCACCGATCCGGTTGCGGCGAAGAGAGCGACGGCGGCCTTGGTCGGTTTGCCGGCTTTGGACACGGCCCGGCGTTCCCCCTTCTTCGTGGAGGCCTTGGCACGTTTCGCAGCAGGTTTGGAGCGGACGGTTCGGCGCACCTAGGCCTTGGGGAGCATCTGCCTCAACATCACGGCCGACCCCTTCAAAGCGCTACCGCGGCCGGATAGGCTGGGATTGGTCATGAAAAATTGATGAGCGCTGAAGGGTTGAGTTTCTGGTTTCACCCGATGATAGACGCCATGCGGGTCCAACGTCCAGCTTTGCCGATTGTCCTTCAGATTGGCCACCATGATCTGGCCCAGCACCTGCTGATGCACGGTGGGATTCTCGATCGGAACCAGGGTTTCCACGCGCCAGTCCAGATTGCGCGTCATCCAGTCGGCCGATGACATGAACACCTTGGCGTGGGGCGACGGCAGCGGATGCCCGTTGCCGAAGCAGACGATGCGCGAGTGTTCGAGGAACCGCCCGACGATGCTCGTCACCCGGATGTTCTCCGACAGGCCAGGCGCGCCCGGGCGCAACGAGCAGATGCCGCGCACGACCAGATCGATCGCGACACCGGCCTGGGACGCGCGATACAGCGCGTCGATCACCTCGGGATCGAGCAGCGAATTGAGCTTGGCCCAGATCCCCGCCGGGCGCCCGGCCCTGGCATGGGCGATCTCATCCTCGATCAAGCGCAGCAGCGTCTCGCGTAGGTTGATCGGCGAAGCGGCCAGCTTTTCGAATTCCTCCGGCCGGGCGTACCCGGTCATGAAATTGAACAGCCGCGCGGCGTCGTGGCATAGCGCCGGATCGGTCGTGAACAGCGACAGGTCGGTATAGATCTTGGCGGTGATCGGGTGATAGTTGCCGGTGCCAAAGTGGACGTAGCTCTTCAGCCCCTGCCCTTCGCGCCGCGTCACCAGCGAAACCTTGGCATGGGTTTTGAGATTGATAAAGCCGTAGACCACCTGGGCACCGGCGCGCTCGAGGTCGCGCGACCAGCGGATATTGGCTTCCTCGTCGAACCGCGCCTTCAGTTCGACCATGGCGGTGACCGACTTGCCCGCTTCGGCCGCCTCGATCAGCGCCCTGACGATCGGGCTGTCCTCGCTGGTGCGATACAGCGTCTGCTTGATCGATACCACGTTGGGGTCGCGCGCCGCCTGCCGCAGGAACTGCACCACCACGTCGAAGCTCTCGTAGGGGTGGTGGACGATGATGTCCTTGCTGGCGATCGCCGCGAAGCAATCGCCGCCGGCGTCGCGGATGCGCTCCGGGAAACGCGGGTTGAACGGCGTGAACAACAGGTCCGGCCGCTCGTCGGTGATGATCTGCTGAATATCGGCCAAGCCGAGCAGGCCGCCGACGTCGAACACGTCGCTGTCGGCGACGTGCAGCTCGTTGATCACGAAGCTGCGCAACCCGGCCGGAATTCCTTTGTTGAAGGTCAGGCGGATGACCACCCCGCGCCGGCGACGTTTGAGCGCCGACGAGATTTCGCGGACCAGGTCTTCGGCCTCTTCCTCGAGCTCGACCTCGCTGTCGCGCAGCAGCCGGAACTGGCCCATGCCGGTCACCTCGAAGCCCGGGAAGAGCCGGTCGAGATACATCTCCACCAGCTTTTCCAGCACGATGAACCGGATCGTGCTGCCCGGCAGCCGGACGAACCGGCGTACCTGGTTGGGCAGCGGCACGAGCGCCTTCAGGGTTTCGCCATCCGAGTCACGGTGCAACTCCAGGACCAGGCCGAAACCCAGATTGGGAATGAACGGAAACGGATGGGCCGGATCGATGGCGAGCGGCGTCAGGACCGGGAAGACGTGCTCCATGAAGTACCTGCCGAGCCAGCGCCGGTCGTCGTCGCTCAGGTCCTCCGCCTCGACCAGGAAGATGCCGGTTTCGGTGAGTTGCCGGCGCAGGGCGCGCCAGCGCTCCTGCTGCTGGGCGAGCACTTCGGCCACCGTGCGCGAGATGGCCGCGAGCTGCTGCTCCGGCGTCCGGCCGTCTTCGCTGATGGAGGCGATGCCGGCGCGTACCTGGGCCTTCAGGCCGGCGACGCGCACCATGAAGAATTCGTTCAGGTTGCTGGCCGAGATGGAGAGGAACCGCACGCGCTCGAGCAGCGGATGGTCGGGATTGCTCGCTTCCTCCAGCACGCGGGCATTGAACGCGAGCCAGGAAAGTTCCCTATTGATGAACCGGTCCGGCGAGCCGGGATCGTATTGCCCGGGTGCCGCGACGCTCGCTAGGGTGCTCGCCGAAGGAGTAGACACATCTGTTCCCCGAAAAGATCTAGCAGGGTTCCGTTGTAACGCGGTGGCGGCGACAGGCCGGTGACACGGCTGTCATATTGGCGGCGTTGCCGTCGATGTCATGGACCGGACAGCCGGCCCGCCCCGACATCGGAGATCATGGGCCGCCATCGTGCCGAAATTAGGGCCAGCCAAGGCTTAATATTATGAAAACACTGTACCTGCTCCGCCACGCCAAATCCAGTTGGGGGGACGCCGGCCTGCCTGACCATGAGCGGCCGCTGAACGAGCGTGGCCGCAAGGCGGCGAAACGCATGGGCCGGTATCTGCGCGGGCTGCGTCATCCCCCGGCGCTCGTGCTGGCTTCCACGGCGCGCCGCGTGGGCGAAACCCTCGAACTGATTTTGCCCGAACTGGCCGGGGATGTGACGGTGGTCCGCGACCGCGCGCTCTATCTCGCGACCCCGGATACCCTGCTAAGCCGCTTGCACGCCACTTCGATAAATCCTGATAGTCTATTGATAGTTGGACATAATCCAGGATTACAGGAATTGGCTCTTCACCTATCGGGTGAGGTGGCCTCAGAGGCAGCGCGCGAGGCGCGTGACCGCATGAAAGCCGCGTTTCCGACCGCTGCCCTGGCGGCAATCCGGTTTCCTGAAGCGCAGTTCTGGCGCGAGATCGGCACCGGCAAAGGCCGCCTGGAAGCCTTCACGACACCGCGCGATCTCGCGACCTGAGGCGATGCATGAACATCCCGGCGCGGGCCCTTCAGAGTCCGGTTTAACTCCCGTCTCCGAAGACCATCCCCTAACGCTTGCTTTAGAACGTGCCGGGGTAGACGCCCCCGTCGATCAGTAGATTCTGGCCGGTGATGAAGCCGGCCTGGGCCGAGCAGACGTAGGCGCAAAGCTGGCCGAACTCCTCGGGCGTGCCGAAGCGCCCGGCGGGTACGCCCGCCAGTCGGCTCGCCGTATAGGCCTCGATCGGCTGGCCGGCATTCTTCGCCATGGCGGCGAAATTCGAGCGCAGCCGCTCGGTGTCCATGGTGCCGGGCAGCAGGTTGTTGATGGTCACGTTGTGCTTCACCGTGCGGCGCGACAGTCCGGCGACGAAGCCGGTCAAGCCGCAGCGTGCGCCGTTGGATAGACCGAGCAAGTCGATCGGCGCCTTCACCGCGTTCGAGGTGATATTGACGATACGGCCGAACTTGCGCTCGATCATGCGATCGACGGTCGCCTTGATCAGCTCGATGGGCGCCAGCATGTTGGCGTCGAGCGCTTTGATCCAGTGGTCGCGGGTCCAGTCGCGGAAGTCGCCGGTCGGCGGACCGCCGGCGTTGGTCACCAGGATGTCTGGATCGGGAATCGCGCCGAGCACCGTGCGGCGGCCGGCCTCGGTGGTGATGTCGGCGGCGACGGGAATGACCTCCGCGCCGGTGGCCTTGGCAATCGCCTGAGCGGTCTCCTCCAAAGTCGCCAGCGTTCGCGAATTGATGAAGACCCTGACCCCTTCGCGGGCCAGAGCCTCAGCGCAACCGCGGCCGAGACCCTGGCTCGCGCCGCACACCAGGGCCGTGCGGCCCGCAATACCCAAATCCATCGTGTCCTCCCTAAGACCCCATATCGTCGTCGCCGTGGCCGGTGTCACGGCCAGCACCATCCCTGTCGCTGTTTCGGCCGTCAGGCCCGACCCGGCGCAAGACCTCGCCGGCAAGCGGCACGGTCAGATTCCGCCGCGCGTGCAAGGCGGCTTCATCGAGCGCCACGACCAAACGGCGCGCAGCATCGAAGCTTCGGTCCATGCGCGCAAGCAGGAATGCGAGCACCTCGTCGCCAACCTTGAGCTGGCGGTCGGCGAACAGCTTCATCAGCAGCGCCGCCACCAGATCCTGGCCGGGCGGCTCGATCGCCGCCGCCGGCGCCGCGGCGATGCGCGAGCGCAGATCGGCCAGCCGCATGGCCCAGCGCGCCGGCGGCATCCGGGCGGTCAGCATCAGGTGCCCGCGCCGTTCGGCGACGACATTGTAGAGGTGGAAAAGCTGGCGTTGGGCACCGTCGTCCGCGATCCAGCTGTCGACGTCCTCGACCACGGCCGCTGTCGCACCGGCCATGGCTTGCAACGGATCGAACCGGCCGATCTGCGGCAAGGCGAGCCGCAGCGCTGCGGCCCTCGCCTGCCACACGCTGGCGAGGTGGCTCTTGCCGCAGCCGGGCGGACCGTAGACCACCAGCACAGGCGCCGGCCAGCCGGGCCAGGCATCCACCCAGGCCACCGCCGCCGCGTTGCTCGGCGCCACAATGAAATCTTCGCCGCTCTGACTCGGCCGGTGGCTGAAATCGAATGCGAGCTGACGGCGGCCCGGCTGGTCCTCGGGACCTGCCATGTCAGGGCGCGGGCGCGCCGGCGCGGTTGTCGGCGGCGGGTGGTGACAGGCGCGGATCGCTGGCGGGCGGCGGCAGGACGGGATTTCCCTGATAGAGCGGGCTTTGGCGATAGCGCTTCAGGGCGTAGCGCAGCAGCACGCTGATCACCACCGTGATCGGCACGCCGAGCAGGACGCCGAGGAAACCGAACAGCGTGCCGCCGGCGAGCAGCGCGAAGACGATCCACACCGGATGCAGATTGACCTGGCGGCCGACAAGCCAGGGCTGCAGGACGTTGCCTTCGATCGCCTGACCGAGCATGAAGATGCCGGCGACCAGCGCCACCGACCACAGTTCGTTGAACTGAATCAAGGCAAGCCCGACGCTGATCAGGAACCCGAACACCGCGCCGACGAAGGGCACAAAGGAGATCAGCCCGGAGATCAGGCCAATGATGAGGCCGAAGTCGAGCCCGACGAGGGTGAGCGCGGTCGCGTAAAACACGGCGAGGATGACGCAGATCATCGAGACGCCGCGCACATAGCCGGCGAGATGAGCGTCCACGTCCTTGGCAAGATGGCGGACCGTCGGCAGGTGACGGCGCGGGATATTCTCGTCGATCGCCGCGATGATGCGGTCCCAGTCGTTCAACAGGTAGAACGCGACGAGCGGCGTGATGAAAATCAATGACAGCACGTTGACCAGCGCGATGCCACTGGTCCAGATATTGCCCAGTAGGCGGGCCAGGTATGTCGCCGCGTTGCCGGCCAAGTCGCCGAGCACGCCGCCGACGCTCTCCTGCACCTTGGCGGCGGTTTCCGGCGACATGCGGGACTGCGCCAGGGCGAGGAGTTCCAACAGCCGCGCCCGAATGACGGAGATCAGTTCGGGCAGCTTGCTGACGAGATCCGAAAGCTGCTGCTGCAGAAGCGGCAGAATGAGCAGCAGAGCGCCGATAAAGACAATGAACGCCAGCAGGAGAACCAGCATCGAGGCCCAGGCCCGGCCGATGCCAAGACGCGACAGGCGGATCACAGGCGGGTTGAGCAGATAGGCGAGCAGCATGCCGATGACGAAGGGCGTCAGAATCGGGCGGAAAAGATAGAGACACGCCATGAAGACGGCGAAGACGGCGGCCCAGAACAAGGCGGGGTGAAGACGGTTCACGAGCGGTCTTCCATGGTGGGCACCCGCCGGTTCCACTGCACGATGTAGCTGGCACCCGATGCCACGGTCGTGGCGGCCACGATCCAGACCAGCACGGCGACAAACAGCACGTCGGTCATGCCGAGGGCTTCGCCGCCCAGGACGACGGCCGCGAGCACGATCTGCACCACCGTGTTTGCCTTGCTGATCAGCAGCGGCTCGACGCGGAAGCTGCGATTGCCGAGCGTGAACAGCAGCAGCACCCCGCCGATGATGAGCACATCGCGAAACACCACCAGGATGACGAGCCAGATCGGCAGGTATCCGGCATGGCCGAGCGCGACATAGACGCTCGTCAGCAGCGCCTTGTCGGCCAGCGGGTCGAGGTAGCTGCCGAAGACCGAGCGGCTGTTGAAGTGTTTGGCGATGAACCCGTCGACCGCGTCCGACACGCCGGCCATGACGAAGATCGCGAAAGCCAGGCCCATTTCCCCGGCCAGGATCGCCCAAACGATGACCGGCACCGAGATCAAACGCGCGAGAGTGATGAGATTCGCGAGATTCACGGATTACCGCAACGGTAGAGAAGAGCGATCGGGAGCCGACGCACGCTGCGGCGCTCCGCTGCGCCGAAGGATCCAATCGGCCGCATCCCGCTCGAGGGTGAGGTCGCTCTGCGCCAAGGCAGTCATCAGCTGACGTTCGTCGCCGAAAAAGTTGAGCCGAAACTGTGCCGCGTCGCGGGCCAGATACACGACATCGTACGAGCGCAGGAACGACACGCCGGACAGGCGCTTGCGAATCTCGATCAGATCGCTTAGCGCATTCAATCGCACCGTGGCGACCAGCGACCGCTCGCTGTCGAAACGAATCAGATTGGCGCGTTTCCAAGCATCCTCGATCCTCTCGGCCATCGACGCGGCGGCGCGCTGCCAGATGGCGTCGCCGGCCTGGCCGTCCGCGGAAACCGTGTCGACCACCGTTTCGTCATCGCCCGACACCGTGAACCGCGCCGTGGTGATCTGGACGGCGCCCGCACGCCCCGGCTCGGCCGTCGCGACGATCACCGCACCGGCCTCGTAACGGTCGGCGATCGCGGCCAGGGCGTGACGGTCGCCCGCCTGAGCCCGCGCGGCGTCGATCGCCACCACATCCTCGAGGTCGCCGACCGGCACCACGAAAGGCACCAGTCCGTCACGGCCGAGAGTCGCCCAAGCGTGGCGCCATGAATTGGTTTCCTCCCACAATTGCATGTCAGTGCCCGATTTCAGCAATGGCAGGACGACGACCGGCTTGCTCATGGTCTCGGCGAAGGGCACGCCGGCCGCGCGCAACAGGGCGCGGATATCGTCCGGGCGGAACCGCACGCTCAGATTGGCCAGATAGCGAACGGCCGAGGTCTTCTCGCCGTTCACGGCGAAGTCGCGCACCAGATCGCCGATCTCCGCGGCCGCGGGCTGCGGCAGCGAGGCGCGCTGGCCACGCGGCACCATGCGATCGAACAGCCGGATGAGGGCGGTCTGCTGAGCGGTGGCAATCGCCCTCTCGCGCGCCGCGGCGGCGCTCTCCGCCGTGGCGTCCACCGCGACATCCTCCACCGTGAAGACGTCGGCCGCCCAAACGCCGCCGAACACCGGCGCAAGACCGATAAACCATGCCATAAAAAAAAACGCAGTCATGGCGCCGCGGCCACCAGCCAGGGTATGTCTAACGAGGCCTTGAACCATTGCAAACCGTCTTGGATAGGCTATGTTCGCGCGAGTTTTCGCACCGGTACGGATGGTCGGATACTACCATTTTCCCGGCCAATTCCAGACCTTAGCACTTAACGCCGAACGAGAAAGCCCATTAGCGACCATCCGACCTATAAAGATGCCGGCGTCGATATCGATGCCGGCAACGCCTTGGTCAAGGCCATCGCGCCGCTGGCGCGCGCCACCGCGCGGCCAGGCGCCGACGCGGCCCTGGGCGGCTTCGGCGCGTTCTTCGATCCGCGCGCGGCCGGTTTCAAGGATCCCCTCTTGGTCGTCACCACCGACGGCGTCGGCACCAAGCTGAAGGTCGCCATCGAGGCGCGCCGCCATGGCACGGTCGGCATCGACCTGGTCGCCATGTGCGTCAACGACCTCGTGGTGCAAGGCGCCGAGCCGCTGCTGTTCCTCGACTATTTCGCCACCGGGCACCTCGACGTCGCGACCGCGCGCGAGATCATCGCCGGCATCGCCGAGGGCTGCCGCGAGGCGGGCGCCGCGTTGGTCGGCGGCGAGACCGCGGAAATGCCCGGCATGTACAGCGAGGGCGACTACGATCTGGCGGGATTCGCCGTGGGCGCGGTGGAACGCGGCCGCGCGCTGACCGGAGCCACGATCCGGGAGGGCGACATCGTCCTCGGACTCGCCTCCACCGGCGTGCACTCGAACGGATTTTCGCTCGTGCGGCGGGTGGTCAGCGATCTCCACATTTCCTATGACGACGACGCACCGTTCGCACCCGGCAAGACGCTGGGCGAAGCCCTGCTCACGCCGACGCGGATCTATGTCAAGAGCTGCCTCGCCGCCATCGCGACCGGCAGCGTCAAAGGCTTCGCCCATATCACCGGCGGCGGCCTGATCGAGAATATCCCGCGCGTGTTGCCGGATGGCCTCGGCGTCACGCTCGACGCCTCGACCTGGCCCATGCTGCCGGTGTTCGCGTGGCTCGCCCGCGAAGGCGGCGTGCCGCCGGCGGAGATGGCGCGCACCTTCAATTGCGGCATCGGCATGGTCGCCATCGTCGCCCCAGAGAACGAATCGCAGATCGGCGACGCGCTCGAGGCCGCCGGCGAAACCGTGTGGCGGATCGGCCGGGTCACGCGCGCCGGCGGCGAAGAACGCAGTGTCGTCACCGGGCTGGATGCCGCCCTGGAAACGGCATGGCGCGACTGAAAACCGGGGTCTTGATCTCCGGCCGCGGCAGCAACCTCGAAGCCCTCATTGAAGCCTGCCGCGGCCCGGGATTTCCGGCCGAGATCGCTACCGTCATTTCGAACAAACCGGACGCCGCCGGCCTCGTCTTCGCGCGCGAAGCGGGCATCGCAACGGTCGCGCTCGATCACCGCGGCTTTGCCGATCGCGCGGCGTTCGACGCCGAGATCCATGACCGCCTGACCGAGGCCGGTGTCGAACTCGTCTGTCTGGCGGGCTACATGCGGCTGCTGACCACGGGCTTCATCGAGCGCTGGCATGATCGGATCATCAACATCCACCCGTCCCTGCTGCCCGCGTTCCGCGGGCTGAACGCCCATGCCCAGGCGCTCGCGGCGGGGGTCAAGATCTCAGGCTGCACGGTCCATGTGGTCAGGCCGGAGGTCGATTCCGGACCGATCATCGCCCAGGCCGCCGTGCCGGTCCTGCCGGACGATACGCCGGACGCGCTCGCAGCCCGCGTGCTCGCGGCCGAACACCGGCTCTATCCGCTGGCATTGCGTCTGTTGGCCGAAGGCCGGGTGCGCATCGAGGGCGAGCGAGCGGTCGTCGAGGGTGCCGGAGATGCGGGTTTCACGCTGATCAATCCGCGGTGAGTAGCGCCCTGCCGGGGAGGTGCACACCCCGGGCTTTCTCGCTATAGTTCCCGGACAACCGGCACAAAGCCGGAACGACAACAGTCCAGGAGGTCTTTCATGTCGATGCACGATCTGCGTCCGCACACCGAAATGTGGCACAGCTTTGTCAAGCTGATGGGCTATTCGGTCGGCGGGATCATCGTGATTTTGGTCGGAATGGCCCTGTTCTTGCTCTAAACAGGGCCGATCACGACGACGGATAGCCGGCGTCAGCCGGTGATTTCGGTCTCGGCGAAGAAGAAGGCGATTTCGCGCGCCGCGTTCTCGAGCGAATCCGAGCCGTGCACCGAGTTGGCCTCGATCGATTCGGCGAAATCCTTGCGGATGGTGCCGGCGGCCGCGTTGGCCGGATTGGTCGCGCCCATGATGTCGCGGTTGCGCGCGACGGCGTTGTCGCCCTCGAGCACCTGAACGACCACCGGGCCGGAGGTCATGAAGGCGACGAGTTCGCCGTAGAACGGGCGGGCGGCATGGACCTCGTAGAACTTCTCGGCCTGCTGCTTGGAGAGCTGCAGGCGCTTCTGCGCGACGATGCGCAGGCCGGCGTCCTCGAACCGGGCATTGATCTTGCCGGTCAGGTTGCGGCGCGTCGCGTCGGGCTTGATGATCGATAGAGTGCGTTCTTTAGCCATGGCAATGGGGTCTCCTTGAAAGTCGCGGCCTTATATACGCATCCCCCCCTCGGGGCAACCTCCCCGTTCGGCGCAAAAGGCTAATCAGGCTTTCTTTTCCCAGCCGCCGCTCTCGGTCTGCTGCCAGTAGGTCAGGCTATGGCCTGCATCCTTGTAGACGCGCCAGCGTTCGCGTGCCCGGCTCAACGCCTCGGGATCGCCGCCGTCGAAGATCTCCAGGCAGCGGGCATAGCGGTCGACCTGCTCGGAACTCGCCCCGTCGGTCAGCACCAATATGGTGGCGCCATTGGGATTCTCGTCCCGCTCGGTGAGCCAGATCGGCTGCCGGTCCGGCTTGCCGTCGCGCGCCGTGCCGTGCGGCAGGAAGCTGTTGGGATGGTAGGTCCAGAGCAGCGCGGCGAGGCTCTCCACCCGCTCCTCGGATCCGGCCATCACCACGGCGCGGGCACCGCTCTCGAGCACCTTCTCGAGCAGCTTCGGCAGCGCCTTTTCCAGGGACGAGCGCACCAGGTGGTAGAAGCCGATGTCGCTCACCCCGCGGGCTCCCCTCGCCTACTCGTAATATTCCGAGACGAACTGATCGAGCAGGCGCACGCCAAAGGCGGTCGCGCCCTTGGGCGTGATCGGCGCATCCTTGCCCGACCAGGCGGTGCCGGCGATGTCGAGATGGGCCCATGGCACGTCGTTGACGAAGCGCTGCAGGAACTGCGCGGCCGTGATGCTGCCCGCTCCGCCGCCGTCGCTGATGTTTTTCATATCGGCGATGTTGGAGGTGAGCTGCTTGTCGTAGTCGGGGCCGAGCGGCATGCGCCACAGCCGTTCGTTGACCACCTCCCCGGACGCGCGCAACCGGTCGGCCAGCTTGTCGTCGTTGGCGAACAGCCCAGCCTGATGATGACCGAGCGAGACGATGATCGCACCCGTGAGAGTCGCGAGATCGACCATGAAGCGCGGCTTGAAGCGCTGCTGGGTGTACCAGAGCGCGTCGGCGAGCACGAGGCGCCCCTCCGCGTCGGTGTTGATCACCTCGATGGTCTGACCCGACATGGATTTCACCACGTCGCCCGGCCGCTGCGCGGTGCCCGACGGCATGTTCTCGACGAGCCCGACGACGCCGATCGCATCGACCTTGGCCTTGCGCAAGGCGAGCGCCTTCATCAGGCCGATCACGGTGGCGGCGCCCGCCATGTCCCACTTCATGTCCTCCATGCCCTTCGACGGCTTGATCGAGATGCCGCCGGTGTCGAAGGTCACGCCCTTGCCGAGAAAGGCGAGCGGTTGGCCCGCACCCTTGCCCTTCCTGGCGCCGTTCCAGCGCATCACCACCAGGCGCGGGTCATGGGCGCTGCCCTGGGCGACGCCGAGCAGCGCGCCCATGCCGAGCGCCTTCATCTGGCGCTTGTCGAGCACCTCGACCTTGACGCCGTATTTGGTCAGCGTCCTGGCCTGCTGCGCCAAGGTTTCGGGATACATCACGTTCGCCGGCTCGGAGACCAGATCGCGCGTCAGGAAGACCCCCTGGGCGATGCTGTCGAGCGGCGCATAGCGGCGGCGCGCTTCGTCGGGCGAGCGCAACGCGATCGTCAGGTCGGTCAGCGCCGGCTTGTCCTCCGCCTTCTCCTTGGTGCGGTATTTGTCGAAACGGTAGCTGCG
>CAZOBN010000024.1:0-29003 GCA_964577835.1 uncultured Rhizobiaceae bacterium | reverse complement strand
ATCCAATCCCCACCGACGGAACAAGAGCCAAGATCAGCAGTACTCGTCCCACGCATTTGTCGAAGCGGTAGCTGCGGAGCTGAGCACCCAAGGCGAAATGGGCGGCAAATGTCGCCGGGCGCAGGCCAGCGCCGGACGGCAGGCTGGCCATGACGAGTCCGGTCTTGTCGCCGGTGCCCTGCAGACGGGCGACCACATGGCCGCCAACTTCCTCCGCGGTTTTCGTATCCAGCGCGTCGGCCTTGCCGATGCCGAACAGCACGATCCGGCTCGCCTTCAAGCCCGCCGATGCGGGAAGCTCCAGCACCTGCCCCTTCTTGCCCTTAAACCGGCTGGTCGCCATGGCGCGGGTGATCGCGCCGGACGTTTCGCCGTCGAGTTCCCTGGCAGCCGGACTGAGAACGCGCTCCTCGGCCACGGCCACCGCGACAGCGCCGGTCCCGCTATCGGCCGGACCGGAAAAAACGATCTTCATGCAACTCTCCTGGATTGATTCGATTCCCGAGGAAATGGGGGCTGTGGGACGGAGCCGCGAGGCGGACGGTGTTATGACGGGCCGCGCAGTCTAATCCGCCGAGTCGCGGAAGCCAACTCTCCAGGCCCGCCACGGGCGGATCAAGGCATGCCTCCGCTGTGGCGTGCGGCAGACGGATGGTTATAATGCGGCCAATGACTTGCAGCTTCCGCTATATGATCCGCCAATTGGTCTGGCCGCTGTTCTTCATTGCGATAGCAATGGCGGGAGTCATCTGGCTGACTCAGTCTCTGCGCTTCGTCGACCTGATCCTCAACCGCGGCCTGCCGGCCCACACGTTCTTTTATCTCGCGATCCTGGTGCTGCCGATGGTCATGTCGGTGTTGCTGCCGGTGGCCCTGTTCATCGCCGTGGTCTTCACCTACACCAAGATGACGATGGATAGCGAGCTCGTGGTGTTGCAAGCCTGCGGCATGAGCCATGGCGACCTCGCCAAGCCGGCCCTCGCCGTCACGGCGGCAGTCGTGTTCCTCTGCTATCTGCTGAACCTCTACCTCATGCCGCTTGCCTACCGCGAGTTCAAGGATCTGCAGTTCTCGATCCGGCACAACTATTCCTCCGTGCTGTTGCAGGAGGGCGCCTTCAACACGGTGGCGGACGGCGTCACCGTCTATGTCCGGGAACGCCGTAACGACGGCGAATTGTTCGGCATTCTGGTCCATGACGAGCGGGACCCGGAGAAGCCGGTGACCATGATGGCCGAACGCGGCGCATTGGTCCAGACTCCCAGCGGGCCGCGCGTGGTGATGATCACCGGCAACCGCCAAGTGGTCGAGCGCACCCACGAAAGATTGTCGATTCTCTACTTCGACCGCTACACCGTGGATTTCAACACGGTGGATCAAGCGCAGGAGGAGCGCTGGCGGGAACCGCGCGAGCGATTCGTGCACGAGCTTTTCAGCCCCGGCGACACCCTCGACGACCGGCGCAATCTCGCCATCATGAGAGCCGAGGGACATCAACGTGTCGCGTCGCCTCTCCTCGCGCTCTCTTTCGCGATGATCGCATTGACGGCGCTGCTTGCCGGCGAATTTAACCGGCGCGGCCAGGTGCGCAGGATTTTGTGGGCCACCTCGGCGGTCATTGTCCTGCAGCTCGGCTATCTCGGGGTGGCAAATCTGGCGGCAACGCTACCCGTCGTGGCGCTGTTGCTCTATTTCATGCCGCTCGCCGCGGCGGCGGCGGCAGGCTATGTTCTCCTCACCCCGAGCGGCCGGCGCGGCATGCTGACCCCGGCCAACGTCCTTTCTCGAGTGTGACCGCGTAATGGCCGCTTCCGCCCAAATGTCAGCAACCTTGTCGCTCTATATCGTGCGCCGCTTCCTCATAAGCTTCGGCGCGGTTCTGCTGGTGTTCTGCGCCATCATTTTCCTGCTCGACGCGATCGAGTTGATGCGCCGCACGAGCGGCCGTGCCGACATCCCCATCTCGCTCATCGCCCAAATGGCGCTGCTCAAGTTGCCCTACATGGCACAGAAGATCGTGGCTTTTGCGGCTTTGTTCGGCGGCATGCATACGTTCTGGCGCCTGACGCGCTTTCATGAGTTGATCGTCGTGCGGGCCGCCGGCGTTTCCGTCTGGCAGTTCCTGTTCCCCGCCGTCGCCTCGATGGTCTTCATCGGTTTTGTCAATATTTCGGCCTTCAATCCGATCGCCTCGGCCATGCTGTCGCGCTACGACCTGCTCGAAAGCCGGCATGTGCTCGGGCGATCGAGCTTGTTGACGGTGTCCCGCACCGGATTGTGGCTCAGGCAGGCGGACGAAATGGGTCAGTCGGTGATCCATGCCGTCAGCGTCAGCCAGCCGGATATGGTGTTGCGCGATGTCGTGATCTTCCTCTATGAAGGCACGGATCGCTTCATCAGCCGCATTGACGCTTCGGAAGCGTCGCTCGGCAAAGGCGTCTGGCAACTCAGGAATGTTTTGATCACGGCCCCCGATCGGCCTTCGCAGACGCACGAAACCTATGAAATCAAAACGAACTGGACCATGGAGAAAATCCAGGACAGCTTTGCCGCCCCCGAAACCATGTCGTTCTGGGAATTGCCGGGGTTCATTTCACTGCTCGACAGCGCCGGATTTTCGGCGAGCCGGCACCGGTTGTACTGGCATTCTCTGCTCGCGGTGCCCTTGCTGCTTGCCGCCATGGTCCTCGTGGCGGCCAGTTTCTCGCTCCGACCGGCACGGCGCGGCGGCATCGCCGTGCTGATCGGCAGCGGCGTGATCTTCGGGTTCCTGTTGTTCTTTTTGTCCGACATCGTTTTGGCTCTGGGACTCTCCGCGACGATTCCCGCGGTCCTTGCAGCTTGGACACCGGCCGGTTTCAGCTTGCTGATCGGCCTTGCCGTTCTTCTCCATCTCGAAGACGGCTGACGCCATGGCAGGGATCTAAAGCATGGCAGGGGGACTAAGGGGATGGCTGGTGATCGTGGCCGCCGCGCTGTGGCTCGGCGCGGGCGCCGCGCCGCCAAGCACCGCCGCGTCGCTCCCGGGCGATTCGAAGGCGCCGTTTTTGCTCAAGGCGGATGAGTTGACCTTCGACGAGAACCTCGGACTGGTCGTCGCCCGCGGCAACGTGGAAATCGCGCAAGGCGACCGTGTCCTCATGGCCGACACCGTCACCTACAACCAGAAGACCGACATCATGACGGCGTCGGGCCATGTCAGCCTGATGGAGGCGACCGGCGAGGTGATTTTCGCCGAACACGCGGAATTCAGCGACGACCTTAAGAACGGGATCGTCGACAGCATCCGCATGTTGCTGGCAGACAACTCACGCTTGGCCGCGAACGGCGGCCGGCGAATCGGCGGCGTGACCACCGAAATGAGCCGGGCTCTCTATTCCCCCTGCGACCTCTGCAAGGATGACCCGAGCCGCGCCCCGCTGTGGCAGATCAAGGCCGTGCGCGTCACGCACGATTCGGTGGCCAAAGACGTCGAGTACCGCGACGCGACCATGGAGATCTTCGGGGTTCCGATCGCCTACTTACCGTATTTCTCCCATGCCGATCCGACCGTGAAGCGCCGCAGCGGCTTTCTGGCGCCGAGCTACGGCAATTCGAGTGACCTCGGCACATTCATTCGCACGCCCTACTACTGGGCCATCGCCCAGGACAAGGACGCGACGATCTCCCCGATGTACACCACGGATCAGGGGCTGGTGTTTGCCGGTGAATATCGTCAGCGTCTGGCGAACGGCGAGTACCAGTTTTCAGGCAGCTATACGGAGCCGACAAAGCCACCGCCGGGTGCCGAGCAACGCGGCCATATTCGCGGCCGCGGCCGCGTCGATCTCGATGACACGTGGCGCGCCGGGTTCAATGTTCTGCGTTCGTCGGATGATACCTACCTGCGCCGCTACCGCTTCCCCGCCGGTGAAAGTCTTTACGGCGGCGCCGAACGAACCCTGACGTCGACCGCGTTCGTCGAGGGATTCCGCCGCCGCAGTTATGCGCGCGCCACCGGCTACTCCTATCAAGGGCTGCGCGCCACGGATGACCCGGGCAAGACACCGCTGATCCTGCCCCTGGCGGAATACAACTTCCGCGGCGAGCCCGGCCGGCATGGCGGACGTTTCAATGTCGATTCGTCGCTCCTGTCGTTGACCCGAGACGAGGGCACGGACAGCCGGCGTATTTCGGTCAAGACGTCGTGGAATTTGCCTCATGTCTCGGCCGCGGGCGATATCTACAACTTTTCCGCGAGTCTCCAGACCGACCTCTACAATGTCGACGCGGTGCAAACGCCTCATGGCACCGAAGATGGGTTCACAGGGCGCGTTTTTCCGCAGATACGATTCAACTGGCGATATCCGTTCGTCCGGCATGAGGGAAGCACGACGCAGTTGATCGAGCCGATCGCCGGCTTCGTCGTCGGCCCGCGCGGGCACAACCCGGATAAGATCCCCAACGAGGACAGCATCGACGTCGAGTTCGACGACTTGAATCTGTTCCGCGAAAACCGCTTTACGGGCGTCGACCGGGTGGAGGGTGGCCAGCGGGTCGTCTACGGCCT
Organism: uncultured Rhizobiaceae bacterium; assembly: GCA_964577835.1. Taxonomy (GTDB): domain Bacteria; phylum Pseudomonadota; class Alphaproteobacteria; order SMXQ01; family SMXQ01; genus CAVVYA01. The sequence goes on along the minus strand of CAZOBN010000024.1, from coordinate 24,454 downwards.
GCGCGGTGGGCTCTACGGCGCGGGAGGCGGCTCGACGACGGCCTTTCTCGGCCAGAGCTACAGGTTCAACGAGGATCGGCAGTTCGGACAGGGGAGTGGCCTTGAGAACCAACTGTCGGACGTCGTCGGCCGGCTCAGCGTTTCGCCCAATAATCTCCTCGATTTCGTTTATCGGTTCCGCGTCAACGCGGAGCAACTCGAAGCCAAACGCAATGAGGTGACGATGTCAGCCGGAACCTCTCGCCTGAGACTCGACCTGACCTATCTCTTCGTCGATGAGGAGGCCACGGCGCGTCAGTTCGGCGAACGTGAGGAAGTCTTGGCGGGAGTGAGCCTGGGCCTGACCAACTACTGGTCGGTTTTCGCCAATGCCCGGCGCAATCTGGAGGAGGATGGCGGATTTGTGTCGGCGGGCGGCGGCGTGCAATACAGCGATGAGTGTCTCATCTTCCGAGCCAGCGTGGCGCGCCGTTTCACCCGCGATCGCGACCTGGTACCCGCCAATACCATCCTGTTTCAATTCATCTTCAAGAACCTGGGCGAGGTTCAAACCGGCATCTAACGGTCCGAGGAGGGTGGAACTCGGCCGAAGCCATGGCGGTTGTGCCCCACGGGGGCTTGCTTATATAAAGAACGGCAGTACCCGACGTGCCGTGGCAGGGCCATCGGCCCAGAGATGGATCGCACAGCTTCATGAAACCAGACCCGTCAGCCGGATGTGATTTCCGGCCGTTCAGCCGGTTCGCCGCCGCCCTCCTCGCGGTTTTTTTCTTGTTGCCCGTCCATGCGGCTGTCGCGCAGGAATCCATGCGCATCGTCGCGGTGGTCAACGATGAGATGATTTCCGGCTATGACCTCGACCAACGCATCCGGCTCTTGACGGGTGGCAACCTGCCGAGTGCGCAGGAACAACGCAACCGTCTCACGGCCCAGGTGCTGCGCAGCATGGTGGACGAGCGGCTGCAGCTTCAGGAGGCGAAGCGCCTGAACATCCGGGTCGAGCCGAAGGAAATCGATGACGCGGTCGCCCGTATCGAAAAGCAGAACGATATTCCACCCGGTCAGCTCGCCGCGCAGCTGAAAGCCGAAGGCATGAACATCGAAAGCTTGGAGGCGCAGGTCGAAGCCGCCCTCGCTTGGACGAAAGTCGTCCGCCGCCGCGGTGCCCGCTTCGCTGTCGTGAGCGACGACGAGATCGACGAAACCTTGGCGAAGATCGAGGAGAACAGCAGCAAGCCGAGCAATCTGGTGTCGCAGATATTCCTGCCGGTCGATTCGCCCCAGGACGAAACCCAGGTTCTCAACAACGCCAACCGCCTGTTGGAAGAGTTACGCGGTGGCGCGAGCTTCGCCAGAGTTGCTCAGCAGTTCTCCCAAGACGCCTCCGCGCGGGAGGGTGGCGACATGGGTTGGCTTCAGGTTGGTCAGTTGCCGCAGGAGGTCGAGACCGTTCTGGCCCAGATGCCGATCGGCGCCGTCTCCACCCCGATCCGCAGTGCCGAGGGATACCACATCGTCGCGGTGCGCGAGCGGCGGGCGCCGGCAGGCGCTGCCTCCAGCAACGATGTTGAGGTCTCGCTTCATCAGCTCATCGTCCCCGTCCCGGCGAACGCCCGCCCCGAGCACGTCTCGGGCCAGCGCGAGCTCGCCCAGACGATCAGCGAGACCGTCAACGGCTGCGACGACCTCGACAAGGCGGCGAAGGAATTGGGCTCCGCGGCATCGGGCGGCGTCGGCATGATGCGGGTCGGCGAGATGGCGGCCGAATTGCGCAAGATGGTGCTCGATCTCAAGCCCGGGCAGGCCAGCAGGCCGCTGCCGACCGAGGGCGGCCTGCAAATTCTCATGGTCTGCGAACGTAAGGATCCGCCCTCCAACCTGCCGAGCCGGCTGGACGTCCAGCGCATGTTGATCGAGCAGAAGATGGAGCTGCAGGCCCGCCGCTTCCTGCGCGACCTACGCCAGACGGCCTTTGTGGATATCCGCGCCTAGGACCGGGCCCGCCCGGAGACGCCCGGAGACGCCGGAGCTGGTCATGACAACCAAACCGCCTGCCACCGCATCGTCTCCCCGGTCGCGCCACGAGACGACCGGCTTACCGCCGCCGCTGGCGCTCACCATGGGGGAGCCGGCCGGCATCGGCGGCGAGATCGCGCTCAAGGCCTGGCTGGCGACCCACCGCACCGGCACGCCATTTTTCGTGATCGACGATCCGAATCGCCTGGCGTCGCTCGCCCGCGATTTGCGGCTCGCCGTGCCGATCGCCGAGATCGCCGCGCCGCGGCAGGCGACCAGCGCTCGATTCGCCCAGGCGCTGCCGGTGCTGCCGTTGAAGCTGGGCAAACCGGCCATCCCGGGCAGGCTCGATGCGGCGAACGGGCCAGCCGTCATCGAATCGATCCGGCGTGCCGTCGCCTTCGCCATGGCCGGCGACGTCGCCGCGGTGGTGACCAATCCGATTCACAAGAAAGCGCTGTATGACGCGGGCTTTCGCCATCCGGGCCACACGGAATTCCTCGCCGAGCTGACCGGGTTGGCGACGCCGTCCGTCATGATGCTGGCCTCGGCGGAGCTGCGCGTGGTGCCGGTGACGATCCATCAATCGGTGCGCCAGGCCATCGACAGCCTGCGTGGCGACGCCATCATCCATTGCGCGCGGGTCACCGCCAAAGCGTTGACAATCGACTTCGGCATCGCACGGCCCCGCCTCGCCATCTCGGGACTCAACCCTCACGCCGGCGAGGATGGCGCCATGGGACGCGAGGAAATCGACATCATCGCGCCGGCCATCGCCAAGCTGCGCGAAGCCGGACTGACAGTAACGGGGCCCTTGCCCGCCGATACCATGTTCCATGCCCAGGCGCGCGCGGCCTACGACGCGGCGATCTGCATGTATCACGACCAGGCGCTGATCCCGCTCAAGACCCTGGCGTTCGAGCAAGGCGTCGATGTCACCCTCGGCCTGCCGATCGTGCGTACCTCGCCCGACCACGGCACCGCGCTCGACATCGCCGGCAGCGGACGGGCCAACCCGGCGAGCCTGATCGCCGCCATCCATATGGCCGCGGATATCGCCCGCCGCCGCGCCGCCCAGGGATTGTCGGCCCCCGGCGAAGACCGTGGCGTGACGCGCTGACGTGACGACGTCTCCCGCCTCACCGACCACGGCCGCGAACCTCCCGCCGCTGCGCGACGTCATCGCCGCCCATGGCCTGCGCGCCATCAAAGGTCTCGGCCAGCATTTCCTGCTCGATCTCAATCTGACGGCACGGATCGCGCGGGCGGCGGGGCCGCTCGAGAACACGGCCGTCATCGAGGTCGGGCCCGGCCCCGGTGGTCTGACCCGCGCGCTGCTCGCCGCCGGCGCGCCCCACGTGCTCGCCATCGAGCGCGACGAGCGTTGCATCGCGGCGTTGGGCGATCTGGCGAAAGCCTATCCCGATCGGTTGCGGGTCTTCCCGGGCGATGCGCTGGAGACGGACGATGTGGCGCTGGTGCGCGGCGCTGGCTGGCAGGGGCCGATCCGCGTGGTTGCCAACCTGCCCTACAACATCGCCACCGCGCTGATCCTGCGCTGGCTCGAACGCCCGCGGGATCTCGCCGGCCTGACGGTGCTGATCCAGAAGGAAGTGGCCGAGCGCCTCACTGCCGCGCCGCGCACGAAGGCCTACGGTCGCCTATCCGTGCTGGTGCAATGGCTGTGCGACGTGAGAACGCAGTTCGATATCCCGGCACGCGCCTTCACGCCGCCGCCGAAGGTCGTGTCGACGGTGGTGAATCTGACGCCGCGCGGCATGCCTCTGGCGCCGGCAAAGCGTGAAGACCTCGAAACCGTGACCAGGGCGGCGTTCGGCCAGCGGCGCAAGATGTTGCGCGCCAGCCTGAAGGCGCTCGGAGTGGATCCGCTGCCGCTTCTGGAGCAAACGGGCATCGCGCCGACGGCGCGCGCCGAGGAATTGGACGTGGCGACCTTCTGCGCGCTCGCCCGCGCCTACGGCGCGAGCAAACCGTAACGGTTACTGGCCTTCGCGCAGGCCGCGCACGAGATCATCGAGCCCGACCTGACGGTCGCGCTTCAGCCGCTCGGCGGCGAGGATCGACTGCACCGCCGCGACGCTATCCTCGATGATGTCGTTGACGATGATGTAGTCGTATTCGCGGTAGTGGCTCATCTCGTCCGCGGCGCGCGCCATGCGCTTGGCCACCACTTCGGCGGAATCCTGCGCCCGCGTCTTCAACCGCCGCTCCAATTCCTTGGTCGAGGGCGGCAGGATGAAGATGCTCACCAGATCGCCGCGCGCGTTCTGCGCCAGTTGCTGGGTGCCCTGCCAATCGATGTCGAACAGCACATCCTTGCCGGCGGCGAGCGCCTCCTCGACCGGCTTGCGCGGCGTGCCGTAGTAATTGCCGAATACCTGGGCGTGCTCCAGCATCTCGCGCCGGTTGACCATCAGGTTGAATTCGGTCGGGTCTATGAAGGCGTAATCGACGCCTGCCGTTTCGCCGGGCCGCTTCGGCCGCGTCGTCGCCGACACCGACATGGTCAGGTTCGGCTCGCGCTTTAGCAGGGCGCGCGAGATCGTCGTCTTGCCGGCTCCCGATGGCGAAGACAGCACGAGCATCAATCCGCGGCGCTGAATGGACATGGGCTCGATGGAATTCTTCGGCTTGTTCATTCGACGTTCTGCACCTGCTCGCGGAATTGCTCGATGACGGCCTTGAGATCGAGGCCGAGACGGGTGAGCTCGATATCGCCCGCTTTCGAGCACAGGGTATTGGCCTCGCGATTGAACTCCTGGGACAGGAAATCGAGGCGGCGGCCCACCGCGCCGCCGCCGCCGATGAGTTCGCGCGCCTGGGCGACATGGGCATTGAGCCGGTCGATCTCCTCGCGCACGTCGGCCTTGCCGGCGAGCACCGCGGCCTCCTGCGCCAAGCGCTCTTCGGAAAGATTGGCGCTGCCGGCCAGCAGGTCGGCCATCTGCGCCTTGAGCCGATCGCGAAGCGCGGCGGGCTGCGCCGCCGCGATCATGGTCGAGCGCTTGGCCAATGCGGCGATCCGATCGACCTGGCCCTGTAAAACGGTCGCGAGTCGCTCGCCTTCGGACTTGCGCGCCGCGGCGATGGCGGTGAGCGCCTCGCCGAAGCTGGCGGCCATCGCCGCCTCGCGCCTGGCCTTGTGCTCGTCGCTTTCCACGTCTTCGACGGCCTCGAGAATGCCGCGCACGCGCAACAGACCGTCGATCTGCACGGTGCCGCCCTTCACGCGCCCCTCGATGTCCCGGACCAGGCCGAGCAGCTGGTCGAGCAGCTCGTGGTTGAGCGAGAACCGCGTCGCGGCGGCAAGACGGGTGACGGTCAGGTTGATGTTGAAGCTGCCGCGGCTGAACGTCTCGCCGACGGCGTTGCGCACCGGCACCTCGAGGGCTTCGGCCCCTGGCGCCAAGCGGATGCGGATGTCGAGGCCGCGCGCATTGACGCTCTTGACCTCCCATTGCCAGCTGACGTCATCCATCTGCCCTCCGGCGCGGGCAAAACCGGTCATGCTGGCGACGCTCACTCATCCTCCTCGGTGCCGGCCACAAGGACCGACAGCATCTAGTATTTACAAAGAATTGGGCCACAATATAACGTGAGCCTTATCGGGCAACAACCCGCATCGCGAACTCGGTCCAGGCCATGATCTCTCCGCGCTCCGTCCTGATCACCGGCGCCTCCAGCGGCATCGGCGCCGCGCTGGCGCTCGCCTATGCCGAGGCCGGCCGGCGGCTGGCGCTCGGCGGCCGCGACGAAAGCCGCCTCGCGGCCGTTGCCGAGCAATGCCGGACGCGCGGCGCGGATGTCACCACGCGGCCGCTCGACATCACCGACCGCGAGTCGGCGACAGCCTGGATCGCCGAGGCGGCGGCCGCAGGATGGGGCGGCCGTCTGGATCTGGTGATCGCCAACGCCGGCATTTCCGGCGGCACGGGCGGCGATGGCAGCCACGGCGGCCAGGAAAGCGCCGAGCAGGTGCGGTGCCTCTTCGCGGTCAATGTCGATGGCGTGTTCAACACCGTGCTGCCCGCCATCCCGCTGATGCGCGACCAGGCAACCGTGACCATCGCCGGCACGCCGCCGTGGCGCGGTCAGATCGCCATCGTCGGCTCGCTGGTCGGTTTCCGCGGCTTCCCGAGCGCCCCCGCCTACTCGGCGAGCAAGGCGGCGGTGAAGGCCTGGGGCGAAGGCTTGCGCGGCGCGCTCGAGCACGATGGCATCGCCGTTTCGGTCGTCTGCCCGGGCTTCATCCGCACGCCGATGACCGCCGGCAATCCGTTCCCCATGCCCTTCCTGATGGAACCGGAACGGGCCGCCGCGATCGTCAAGCGCGGCCTCGAACAGAACCGCGCTCGCATCGCCTTTCCCTGGCAGCATCACGCCGTGGCATGGCTCGCCGGCGCGCTGCCGCCGGCCTGGCTCGATCCGCTGCTGTCGCGCCTGCCGAAGAAGCCGGCGCGCGAGTCCGCCTAGCACCGGAAGTAGGCCCGGTCGAGCTAGACAAGAAACGGTGTACCGAGATCTCGCCGGCGCGATCACCGCCGATCCGCCGCATCACCAAGGAGCCCGTTGTCACGACCCGCTCCAGAAGAAATGCTCCCGCCGCGGCACGCCGCGCGTCTCCAAACTCTCCAATCTCGTAACCCAAATCCGCCATCATCGCCCCCTCACTCAAACAATGAGAACAATGAGCAGCGAATCAAACTTCAGGCCTGCCGGCCGCAAAAATGTGTGAATGCCGTAGGGCTTGACCCGAGGGTGACGATTTATTCTGCGCATTTGGGAACACACGCCGGCGCGAAGTCACTGCGCCGCGGTCGGCGCCTGCTTGGCGCGGTCGCGCTCGATCTGGCGCAGGCGGGCGACGGCGCGGTTGTGGTCGTCGAGCGTGCGCGAGAAGGTGTGGCCGCCCTTGCCGTCGGCGACGAAGAACAGCGCGTCGGTCTGGGCCGGATTGACCGCGGCCAGGATGGCGCTGCGGCCCGGATTGTTGATCGGCGCCGGCGGCAGGCCGTCGTTGAGGTAGGTGTTGTAGGGATTGGGCGTATAGAGATCCTCGCGGCTGAGCGGCCGGTTGAGGATATTGCCGGGGCGGCCTTCCTGCTTCGCCACGCCATAGGCCACGGTCACGTCGGACTGCAGCTTCATGCCGCGGCGCAGCCGGTTGTGAAACACGCCGGCCACCAAACCGCGCTCGTCGGCGACGCCGGTTTCCGCCTCGACCAGCGAGGCGAGGATCAGCGCCTGCTGCGGCGACTGCAGCAGGCTCTCGCCCTTGCGCTGGGCCCACGCGGCGTCGAGCGCCTCGCGCATCGCCTTCTGCATGCGCGCCATCACGGCGTCGCGGTTCTCGCCATAGACGTAATGATACGTGTCGGGCATCAGCTCGCCATCATCGGGCTGGCGCGTCACGCTGCCGGTGAGCGCCTCGGCGTTGCCGACCAGGAGAACGATCTGCGCGCTGGTCAGGCCTTCCGGAACGGTCAGGCGATGCACCACGACCCGCCCGTTGACCATCTGCTCCATGAGCGAACGCGGGCTGGTCGCCGCGGGGAAAGCGTACTCTCCGGCCTTGAGCCGGCCGCCCATGCGGTTGACGCGCACGCCGAAGGAGAACGTCAGCTTATCGTCGATGACGCCGTTGTCTTCGAGCAGCTTGGCGATATCGTCGACACCGGCGCCGCGTGGCACGATCACCGTGGCCGCCTTGCCGTTCGGGTTCGGCCGCTCGAACGATGCGACGAGCCACACCGCCAGACCGGCGGCGATGGTGGCGAAGGCGCCGAGGATGAGCAGAGCGGCGAAAACGGCGCGCCGCATGCAGGCCCTAGTCCGCCGCGGTGAAGATCAGCGACGCGTTGGTGCCGCCGAAGCCGAACGAGTTGGAAAGGGCAGCGCGCACCGTCCGCTCCTTCGCCATTTTCGGCACGAGGTCCATTCCCTCGCAAGCCGGCGACGGATTCTCGAGGTTGAGCGTCGGCGGGGCAACCTGATCGCGCAAGGCGAGGATCGAGAAGATCGCCTCCACGCTGCCCGCCGCGCCGAGCAGGTGACCGATCGCCGATTTGGTCGACGACATGGAAATCGACTTGGCGTGATCGCCGAACAGACGTTTGACCGCGCCCACTTCGATCTCGTCGCCCAACGGCGTCGAGGTGCCGTGCGCATTGATGTAGTCGATATTCTCGGGCGTCATGCCGGCGCGCTTGAGCGCCGCCTTCATCGCGCGGAAGCCACCGTTGCCATCCGGACTCGGGGCGGTCAGGTGATAAGCGTCGCCCGACATTCCGTAACCGACGATTTCGGCATAGATCTTGGCACCGCGATTCCTGGCGTGCTCGTATTCCTCGAGCACCACCACACCAGCGCCTTCGCCCATGACGAAGCCGTCGCGATCCTTGTCCCAGGGACGCGAGGCCTTCTCGGGCGTATCGTTGAAATTGGTCGACAGCGCGCGCGACGCGGCAAAGCCGGCGAGCCCGAGACGGCATACCGCCGCTTCGGTTCCGCCGGCGACCATGACGTCGGCGTCGTCCAACTGGATCATGCGAGCCGCGTCGCCGATGGCGTGCGCCCCGGTGGCGCAGGCGGTGACCACGGCATGGTTCGGTCCGCGGAAACCGTAGCGGATCGAGACATGGCCGGAGGCCAAGTTGATCAGCGCGGCGGGAATAAAGAACGGACTCAGCCGGCGCGGGCCCTTCTCATGGATGGTGAGCGCGCCCTCGGCGATCGACGGCAGGCCGCCGATGCCGGAGCCGATCATGACGCCGGTGCGCTCCTGTTCCTCTTCATCCTGGGGCTTCCAGCCCGAATCCTCGACCGCTTGCGTGGCCGCGGCCAACGCAAAGAGAATGAACTGGTCCATTTTCTTGCGGTCTTTGGGTTCGACCCAATCGTCGGGATTGAACAGACCCGAGGATTTGTCGCCCTGCGGAATCTGTCCGGCGATCTTCACAGGCAGATCGGAAACGTCGAAGGATTGGATCGAGCGGATGCCGGACTCGCCCGCGAGCAGGCGACTCCACGTCGCCTCAACGCCGCACCCGAGCGGCGTAACCAATCCCATGCCTGTGACGACAACGCGTTTCATGCGTAACGCTCATCGGCGGCGGCGCGAGACATGCTCGACGGCGCCAACCGATACCGCTGCTTAGCTGCTGTGCGACTGGATGTAGTCAATGGCGTCCTTCACGGTCAGGATCTTCTCGGCCGCATCGTCGGGAATCTCGCACCCGAATTCTTCTTCGAAAGCCATGACGAGTTCGACGGTGTCCAGGCTGTCGGCGCCGAGATCGTCAATGAAACTGGCGTTCGCCGCAACCTTCGCTTCGTCGACACCGAGATGCTCGACGACGATCTTCGTTACGCGCTCGGCAACATCGCTCATGCTGTTTGTCCTTGGCTGATTATTTGCGTTGCAGCAGTTGGACGCTCGATTTCAGGTCCGTGCACGGTTCCCGCGCAGTTCCCCGATATGGCCCGAGCGTCAAAAAAGTGCGGTTTCCTAACATACTTCCCAGGGCATTGCCAGTCTCCCCGGCAAGCAGGAGAAGGCCGGCCCGCGCTCCCTCCGCGGGCGGCTATATCATGGCCATTCCGCCATTCACATGCAAGGTCTGGCCTGTCACATACGAGGCTTCCTCGCTTGCCAGGTAGAGCGCGGCGGCCGCGATATCGGCGGGCGCCCCGAAGCGGCCGGCGGGAATACCGCCCATCAGGCGGGTCTTCTGCTCCTCGTTGAGCGCGTCGGTCATCGGCGTGGCGATGAAGCCCGGCGCGATGCAATTCGCGGTAATGCCCCGGCTCGCGACCTCGGCGGCCAGCGACTTGGTCAGGCCGATCATGCCGGCCTTCGACGCGGCATAGTTGGCCTGCCCCGGATTGCCCGTCACGCCGACGATCGAGGCGATGGAGATGATCCGGCCCCAGCGGTTCTTCATCATCGAGCGCAGCACCGCGCGCGACAGCCGGAACGTGGCGGTCAGGTTGACGTCGATCACCTTCTGCCAGTCCTCGTCCTTCATGCGCATCATCAAGGTGTCGCGCGTGATGCCGGCGTTGTTGACCAGGATGTCGACCTTGCCCATGGCGCTCTCGGCGGTCTTCACGAGCGCCTCGAGGCTGGCGGCGTCGCCGAGATCCGCCGTCGCCACATGAGCCCGTTCCTTGAGCTCGCCGGCGAGCGCGGCGAGCGCATCGGCGCGCGTGCCGGCCAGCGTGACCCGCGCGCCGGCGCCGTGCAGCACCTTGGCGATAGCGCCGCCGATGCCGCCGCTCGCGCCGGTCACCAGGGCGGTCTTGCCGCTGAGGTCGAACATGATCTCTCCTATATGCGGATTCTTATTGGATAGGCGGACTACGCGCTTTTCAGGAAGGCTTCGATATCGGCGGGCCCTTGCAGCGACACGGTCTCGAACTCGCGGTCGATGCGCCTGGCGAGCCCGGCGAGCACTTTGCCGGCGCCGAGTTCGACGACGCGCGCGACACCCTGCTCCTTGGCGTAGAGCATGCACTCGCGCCAGCGCACCATGCCGGTGACCTGGTCGACCAGCAGGCGGCGGATCTCGTCGGCGTCCATCGTCGCGGCGGCTTTGACGTTGCCGATCAGCGGCACGACCGGATCGCTCATCGACACAGCCGCGAGCGCCTCGGCCATCTCGTCGGCGGCCGGCTGCATGAGGGAGCAATGGAACGGCGCGCTGACCGGCAGCAGGATGGCGCGCTTGACGCCCTGCTTGCCGGCGATCTCGATGGCGCGTTCGATGGCGGCGCGATGGCCGCTGACCACCACCTGATCGCCGCCGTTGTCGTTGGCCGTGGCGCAGACTTCGCCCTGGGCCGCTTCCTGGGCGATCGCGTCCGCCTTGGCCAGATCGGCGCCGAGCAGCGCCGCCATGGCGCCGAGCCCGACCGGCACGGCCCGCTGCATGGCCTGGCCGCGCCGCTTCAGAAGGCGCGCGGTGTCGGACAGGCTGAAGGTGCGAGCCGCCGCCAGCGCCGAATATTCGCCGAGCGAATGGCCGGCGACGAAGCGGACCTGGGACATGAGATCGAGCTTGCCGTCCCGTTCCAGCACCCGCAGGACCGCCATGCTGACGGCCATCAGGGCGGGCTGGGCGTTCTCGGTCAGGGTCAGGGTCTCGCCCGGGCCTTCGAACATCAGCCGGCTCAAGGACTGCTGGAGCGCCTCGTCGACCTCCCCGAACACCTCGCGCGCCACGCTAAAGGCACCGGCGAGGTCCTTGCCCATGCCCACGACCTGGGAGCCTTGCCCAGGAAATACAAAGACTTGCTCCATGATCCCCTACTCGCCCGCGAAAGCGGCAAGAGATAGCGGCAAAGCCCGCCAAGTCAAGCGCGACCGGCCATGTCGGCCTCTATCGATAAACCGGAAGCCCTCCAGGAATGGCCATGGTCGGCGGTGCCGAGCCAGACCGAGACTGCCAACCGCGAGGGCGGCAAAGGCGACGATCGCCCCGGCCCATAGCGCTTCATCGAGAGCGACGATAATTCCGAGGGCGTCGAGAGGCCGATGATCGCCAAGGCTCCGGAGCAGGCGATCGGCGCAAGTGCCGCGGCGACGCTGGCCAGCCAAGCGAACCTTGAACTCTTGAGCGACATGATCCCTCTCCCGTTTCGGCGGCACGGGATTGTCGCTTTAACGCGATTCGAGCAGTTGCGTAAACGGACATTCCGCCCGGAGCACTACGCCGGCCCAGACACGGCCCACAAACGGAACTTCGGGTCAGCGGGACATGGGACAACCTGAGCCATTGCCGGCGGCGTCGCGCCTTCAGCCGGGGTTCTTGCCTGAAATCACCCAGGAAGAGGAATCCATCACGATGCCATCGGCCTCTTTCTTCTGGGCGTCGATGGCCTTCGCCAGCGCGGCTTCGATCTCCCCTCGCTTCGCCTCGGCTTTCTCGCCGGCTTCGCGGAACACCTCGCCGGCCGGTCCGATGGCGAGTTGGAAGTTTATGGCGTCTTCAACCGTTCTCCCGACCAGAACGGGGGCGTCGATCCGCTTGAAGGTAATGTCTTCATAGCCGGCGATTTCCATCATCTTGGTAACCATCGGCTGATCCGTCATCGAAAATGGGCCGGGACCGCAGGTGCGGGCATCTTCACCGGGCGGCGGCAGGAACTTGAGAACCACGTCCTTGGCCATGCTGAGCCAGGGGTTGTCGTCACGCGTGCGCCAGACGATATGCGTCATGATCCCACCGGGCTTCAGCGCGCTCCGCATGTTTCTGAGGCCACCCACGGGATTTGAGAAAAACATCGTGCCGAAGCGCGAAAAGACGAAATCGTATTCGGGCTTGAAACTCTCGCGCAGGGCGTCGCCTTCGACGAAGGTGACATTCTTGAGCCCTCGGCCGGCGGCGTCCTTGCGGCCGTAGTCCAGGAACGCTTTGCAGCAGTCGAGCCCGACCACCCTGCCGCCCGGTCCCACGCGTTCGGCAAGCTTTATGGCGGTGTCGCCGAAGCCACAGCCGATATCGAGGACCGCATCTCCCCGCTTGACCGGCAAGGACGGGAATATCGCCTCGCTATGATGGGTGAGCCCGTCCACCAAGACGTGCTTGTACTTGATGAATTTTGGAACCAGGACTTCGTTCCAGAAATCGACGTACTCGGCACTTTGGGCGGTGGGTTCGGCTGTGCTCATGGTTTCGCCTCCTGAGAAGATTTTTCTTAATCTTCCACCATCGTTTTTTCTTACCATCCTATTGTATTTTAATACTAATTCATGGCGTTACCGGGCAAGCTGGGAAATCCCTCGGTTCTGGAATTCTTCCTCATCGTTCCAGACCTGATTCCCCGTTTGAATTCCTGTGACGGTCTCAATCATGACTTAATGCCATCCGGATGACAAATGGCCAGTCCTTGCCCATGCCCACGACCTGGGAGCCTTGCCCAGGAAATACAAAGACTTGCTCCATAACGCCCCCCACTCGCCACGAAAGCGGCAAGAGATAGCGGCTGAGCCCGCCAAGTCAAGCGGGAGCAGGTTGGTGGTAGTGTCTCAGTTTGAATTGCCCGAAACGAAAAAGGCCCCGCCGAAGCGGAGCCTTTCCCGTAGTCGTTTGCTGCTGCTGTGCCGGGGTGCCAAATTCCCGGATCTCTTCACCTTGCGGCTACTATACCCTTGCGGGTGCGTGAGGAGGCCGTTCTCACCTCAAAGAGCAGCGATGCATTAGAGATAGGACAGATTGTCCAATGTATCAAGCGGAAAAATCCTACATTTCGGTTAAGAAGCCCTTCCGAAGCCTTCTCATAATCGTATTAAAATCAATACGATAGACAGAGTTAACTCGATACGACCCATCATTGCTGGGTCGCAACGTAATGGCCATTAGCACGTTCACCTGATCACCCGGCACGCGGTAAATATGCTCGAATCCATCATGCTTATAACGCGGCGCCTGTCCAATGTAAGTTGGGTTTGCGACGGTGATTGCCAAATACGGCTCACACAAATGAAACGTATCCGCGTGCCTTTCATAGGAATGGTACTGCGCTGTGGCAGAATAATGGACGATCCCCTCAGCCATTGGTAACCCAAGCGCGTCGGACACTTTTCCGTTGGGCAAGGGGCCTAGATTGATCGGGTAAAATTTTGGTGGCTCAACGGCCATCAGTAAGCCCCGCGATTTCTTCCAACGACCATACATGATTCGATACGCCCGCAGCGGGGGTGATCCGCAGCGTCTTGTGAATGCGGACGAAGTTGTAAAACATGAAGTGCAGCACCATCAGGTTGGTCCGATGTCTTGCACCGCCTGCGCTTTTGTGTATAGTGCGCCGCTTCTCCTTGCCGGCGAGAGCCGGCTAGGCCCGACCGGCCACGCTCCCGATCCGCGGGACGGGCTCCGGGCCACCGAACAGCCAGAAGGAGCCGTTCAGGATGCCTCTTTACGAGAGCGTGTTCATCGCACGCCAGGATATCGCCGCGCCTCAGGCCGAGGCTTTGGCGGACACCTTCACCAGCATCATCGACGCCCAGGGCGGCAAGGTCACCAAGCGCGAGAATTGGGGCCTGCGCAACCTGGCGTACAAGATCAAGAAGAACCGCAAGGGCCACTACGTCCTGCTCAACATCGACGCGCCGCCGGCCGCGATCCTCGAAATGGAGCGCAACATGCGTATCCATGAAGACGTTCTGCGCTACCTGACCGTGCGCGTGGACGAGCTCGAGGAAGGCCCCTCGGCCGTCGTGCGCAGCCGCGGCCGCGAGGACGGCGAGCGCGAGGGCGGTCGTGGTGGCGGCCGCTTCGGCGACCGCGAGCGCCGGCCGCCGCGCCGCGATTTCGGCCCCCGCGAGGGTGGCCGCGAAGGCGGCGGCTTCCGTGGCCGCGACACCGTTGAAGAGCCTGCCGCCCCGCAAGGAGACACGCCATGAGCATGGAAACCCCGACCGGCAAAGAAAAGGGCGGCGGACAGCGCCGGCCTTTCTTCCGCCGTCGCAAGAGCTGCCCGTTCTCGGGCGCCAACGCGCCGAAGATCGACTACAAGGACATCCGTCTGCTGCAGCGCTTCATTTCCGAGCGCGGCAAGATCGTGCCGAGCCGCATCACGGCCGTGTCCGCCACCAAGCAGCGCGAGCTCGCTCAGGCGATCAAGCGGGCGCGCGCCTTGGCGCTGCTGCCTTACGTGCTGAAGTAAACGCCGGCTTCGCTTCCATGCCGCGCCATTGCGACATGGGATCGCCGAACACGAGGCACGGCCGATGCCGAAGGACTTAGCGATCGCGGCAGGCGGCGGTGTTGTCAGCGCGATATTTTATCTCGCGACCGTGTTCGACGCGTCGGTGGCGCTGATCCTGGCCTACCTCGCCTTCCTGCCGCTGTTCGCGGTCGGGTTCGGCTGGGGCGCGGGAGCCGCGACGGTGGCTGCCGCGATCGCGACCGCGCTGGTCGCGTTGGCAACCTCGTGGCCGGTCGGTTTCGTGTTTGCCTTGGCGTATGGCGTGCCGGCCGCGGCGATCGTTCGGCTGGCGCTGCGATCGCGGCGGGAGCCGAACGGCGCGGTGGAATGGTATCCGGTCGGCCAGTTGGTCAGTTGGCTTGCGGTCTATGCCTGCGGCAGCTTCCTGCTGCTGACGCTTCTCGGGGGCGATAGCGGCCTGCGCGAGGCGGTGACCCAGATCGAGGCGGTCATGACCAGCGTCCTGCCGGGCGAACAGAGTCCGCGGGTCGCCATGCTGGTGAGCACCATCGCCGGGTATTTTCCGGCGATCGTGATGTCCTCCTGGCTGGTCATGACGCTGGTCAACATGGCGCTGGCCCAGGGCGCGCTCGAGCGGTTCGGACGCAACCGGCGGCCCGCGCCGAAGGCGGCATCGATCGAGGTGCCGCAATGGTATACGGCGGTGGCGGTTGCCGCCGCGGCGCTCGCCTTGATCGCGCGGGCGTCGGATTGGGATGCGGCGGGCATCATCGCCCGCAACTCGGCGCTGGCTTTGCTGGTGCCGTACTTCTTGGTGGGTCTCGCCGTGGTCCATGTCTGGGCGCGGCAATGGCCCGCCCGGTTGGCGATATTGGCGGGTTTCTACCTGCTGTTGGTGGTGTTCGGTTGGGTGGCCATGCTGGCCCTGATCGGACTAGGGTTCATGGAGCAGTGGCTGTCACTCCGTCAGCGGTTCGCCGGCGGCAACAGTCAGGAGGACGAGCAATGATGGAAGTGATTCTTCTCGAGCGGATCGAGCGGTTGGGGCAGATGGGCGACGTGGTCCGGGTGAAGCCGGGCTATGCGCGCAATTTCCTGCTGCCGCGCAAGAAGGCCTTGCGCAAGACAAAGGACAACCTGGCGCATTTCGAGAGCCAGCGCGGCGAACTCGAGGCGACCAACCTGAAGCGCCGCAGCGAAGCGGAAGCGGTCGCCAAGAAGACCGACGGCCTGCACGTCGTCCTGGTGCGCCAGGCAAGCGACACCGGCCAGCTTTACGGCTCGGTGCGGCCGCGCGACGTGGCCGACGCGATCATCGCCGAAGGCGTCAAGGTCGAACGCGGCCAGGTGAAGCTCGACATTCCGATCAAGACGCTCGGCCTGCACAAGCTGCGCGTCGCGCTGCATCCGGAAGTCAGCGTCAATATCGTCGTCAACGTCGCCCGCTCGCCGGAAGAAGCCAAGCTGCAGGCCGAGGGCAAGGCGCCGGTGATTGCCGGCGCGGTCGAGACCGAGGAAGCCGTGACCGACGTATTCGAGCCGGGCGCCGCGCCGGAAGAAGCCGCCGAAGGCGAAGAAACCGAGAAGACCGCCGAATAAACCGGGCGCTCTGCCGCCCGATGACGAACGAGCCGGTGGCCGCGTGCCATCGGCTCCTCCGGCGGCCCAGCGCCGCCCCGTCTGACCAATTCCTCAACGGCACATAAGTCACAGTTTAATCAGTGACTTGCATGAAATTGCTTGGACACTTTCTGAGCTCATTTCGCGGATCGGGCTGTCCCAGCTCAGGGACTAAAGCGTCTCATAAGCCATGCGTCCCACCGCAGCCCCGCGGTTCGCCCGAGGTCTCCGGTGCACCTGTCACCCTGTTGACGCAAAAGGGCTTTCGCATGCCCGCGTTTCTGTGCTTTGCTTTCCAGTCAGTCCGGCACGTTGAGTTCGGTCAAAATCAGAACAAGAGGACGCGGCCATGCTGTTGTCCAAGATGCTGGAGCGGACCGTCAAACACGGCTCGCTCACTCTGATCGACGCCAAGGGGGGCGTCCATCGCTTCGGTGACCGAGGCGCGCCGGTGGTCACGGTGCGCGTGCACGATCCCGTGCTTCATTGGAAGATTCCCTTGAACCCGACCCTGCACGCCGGCGAAGCCTATATGAACGGCACGCTGACGATCGAAGACGGCACGCTGCAGGATTTCCTCGACGTCACCACGCGCGAGATCGAAACCCTGCAGAACACCGATCCGGTGTATCGGCTGGTGCGCTTGCTCGGCCGCATGATGCGGTTCGCGCAGCAGTACAACCCGGCGCAGCGCGCCCGCCGCAATGTCGCCCATCACTACGATCTGTCCGATACGCTCTACGATCTGTTCCTCGACGCCGACCGGCAGTATTCCTGCGCCTACTTCACCCACCCCGAGGAAAGTCTGGCCGCGGCGCAGCACAACAAGAAGGTGCATATCGCCGCCAAGCTGCTGCTCGACCGGCCGGGCTTGAAGGTGCTCGACATCGGTTCGGGCTGGGGCGGGCTCGCCCTGTTCCTGGCCAAAGTGGCGGGCGCCGACGTCACCGGCATCACTCTGTCGTGCGAGCAGGCCAAGCGCGCCGAAGAGCGCGCCGCCGCCGCGGGACTGTCCAACAAGGTGCGCTTCCTGCTGCAGGATTATCGATTCGAGCGCGGCGAATACGACCGCATCGTCTCGATCGGCATGTTCGAGCATGTCGGCGCGCCGCACTATCCCGCCTTCTTCGCCAAGCTGCGCGACATGCTGAAGCCGGACGGCGTCGCCCTGCTCCATTCGATCGGCCGCATGGACGGGCCCGGCATCACCGACCCGTGGATCCGCAAATACATCTTCCCGGGCGGCTATGCGCCGGCTCTGTCGGAGGTCCTGCCGGTGATCGAGAAGGTCGGCCTGTGGGTGACCGACATCGAAATCCTGCGGCTGCATTACGCCGAGACCCTCAAGCATTGGCAGATCAATTTCCAGGCCCACCGCGCCGAGATCGCCAAGCTCTATGACGAGCGCTTCTGCCGCATGTGGGAGTTCTACCTGGCGGGCTGTGAAATGGCCTTCCGCAACATGAAGCAGATGGTATTCCAGATTCAGCTCGCCAAGCAGCCGGCCGCGGTGCCGCTCACGCGGGACTACATTCTGGATTGGGAACGGGCCCAGCTCGCCAAGGCCACCGAGGCCGCTTAGGTGGGCGCCGCGCGCCTGCAATCATAAAACCGTGCTAGGGAGTCGATCATGTCGAGAGTTTCACCCGTCCGCGCCGGCGGCGCGGCCCTGGCCGTCGCGGCCCTGTTTATCCTGCCCGGCATCGCGGCCGCCCAGGAGTCCGTCGAGACCTTCTACAAAGGCAAGACCATCACGGCGCTGATCGCTGGCACGCCTGGCGGATTGTTCGACATCGCCACGCGCACCATGGCGGAATTCTACGGCAAGCACCTGCCCGGCAATCCCAAGGTCCAAGGCCAGAACATGCCGGGCGGCGGCGGTCTGGTGCTCGCCAACCACCTGTACAACGTGGCGCCCAAGGACGGCACGGTGATCGCCTATGTCGGACCGATCGCCATCGACCCGCTGCTCAACCCGGAGACCGGGCGTGCCAAGTTCGAGGCGCTGAAGTTCACCTGGATCGGCAGCCTGGGCGCCCAACACTCGGTCCTCTCCCTGTGGCACAATGCCCCGGCGCCGGCCGTCGACGCTCGGCTCAAGCTGGCGCCCGTGGGGGCGGGCACCGGCGCCGCGGCGCCCACCGACATCTACCCCAAGGTGCTGAATGCGGTGCTCGGCACCAAGTTCAAGCTGGTGACGGGCTACCAGGGCAGCAAGGAAACCTATCTGGCCATCGAGCGCGGCGAGGCCCATGGCCGGTTCAATTCGTGGGACGCGCTCAAGTCCACGGTCCCCCATTGGCTCGAGCAGAAGCAGCTCAACATCGTGCTGCAGGCGGCGCTGACGCGTCATGCCGAGCTGCCCGATGTGCCGACCGTGCTGGAGATCGCCAAGACCGACGAGCAGAAGCAGGCGATGCGCTTCCTGTTCCTGCCGGCGCAGTCGGGCCGCCCGATCGCGGCGCCGCCCGACCTCCCCGCCGAGCGGGCCAAGGCGCTGCGCGACGGCTTCGTCAAGCTGCTCAAGGACGACGCCTTCCTCGCCGAGATGCGCAAGCGCGGCATCGAGGTCGAGCAGCCGATGAACGGCGAGGAGCTCGCTAAAAATTATGCCGAGGTTTATGCGACGCCGAAGCCGATCATCGACATGGTCGCCGCGGCGATGAAGTAATCCCTGAAGTCGCGCCGCGTCGCACCCGAGGCCCGCCCGCCAGGACGGGCCTCGACTTTTTCCACCGCACTTCATGTCTTGGGTTAAGCGCACTTCACGTCCCGGGTGAGCTCGGCGGTTGCACCCGTGATCCACAGGGTGTGTTCAAAATAGGAGTGGCTTGCTAAAGTTTGTCACTGAGCGGCGACGCGCCTTGAGCTACAGTCCGGCGCCTGTAGAGTTGGGGGGACGCATGGCAATCGACACCGGCACGAACGCGAAAGTGACACCGCTGCGCGCGGACAGCGACGTGGCCGCCGCACGTCTGCGCGAGCCGCCGCACAATTTCGACGCGGAACAGGCGCTGCTCGGCGCCGTCCTGGTCAACAACCTGGCCTATGGCCGGGTCTCCGAATTCCTGCGGCCAGAGCACTTCGCCCACGCGGCGCACGGCCGCATCTTCGAAGCCAGCTCGAAGCTGATCGAGAAGGGCCAGATCGCCAATCCGCTGACCCTCAAGAACCTGTTCGACCAGGACGCCGAGCTCGAGGCGATCGGCGGCGCCCAATATCTCGCCCGCCTCGCCGCGTCGGCGACCACCATCATCAATGCCGCCGACTACGGCCGCATCATCTTCGACCTGCATCTGCGCCGCCAGCTCATCGACATCGGCGAAACGGTGGTCAACGAGGCGTTCGACCATGATCCCGAGGGCAACGCCAGCGTCCAGATCGAAGCCGCCGAGCAACGGCTGTTCGATCTCGCCACCACCGGCCAGTCGGACAGCGGCTTCCAAACCTTCAGCGACGTGCTGACCAAGGCCGTCGACATGGCCGAGGCCGCCTATAAGCGCGAAGGCTCGCTGACCGGCGTGTCCACGGGGTTCACCGCCCTCGACAAGCTGCTGGGCGGTTTGCAGCCGTCCGACCTGGTCATCCTGGCCGCCCGCCCCTCGATGGGCAAAACCGCGCTCGCCACCAATATCGCCTACAACGCCGCGCGCGCGTATCAACGGGCGCTCGAGGACGGGCGCTACGAGACCGACGCCGCCGGCCGCAAAAAGGTGCTGGATGGGGCGGTCGTCGGCTTCTTCTCCCTCGAAATGGCCGCCGAGCAGCTCGCCACCCGCATGCTCGCCGAAACCGCCGAAGTCGATTCCGACAAGATCCGCAGGGGCGAGCTGACGACCGAGGACTTCAACAAGGTGGTCCAGGCGAGCCGCGCGCTGTCGCGTATGCCGTTCTTCATCGACGACACCCCCGCCCTGTCGGTCTCGGCGCTGCGCACCCGCGCCCGCCGCCTGCAGCGCCAGCACGGCCTGTCGATGATCGTCATCGACTACCTGCAACTGGCGCGCCCGACCGTCGGCGGACGCGCCCAGGAGAACCGGGTGCAGGAAATCTCCGATATCACGCGCGGCTTGAAGGCCCTGGCGAAGGAACTGAACGTGCCGGTGATCGCCCTGTCCCAGTTGTCGCGTGCCGTCGAGCAGCGCGAAGACAAGCGGCCACAACTCGCCGACCTGCGTGAATCCGGCTCGATCGAGCAGGACGCCGACGTGGTGATGTTCATTTACCGCGCGGAATACTATCTATCCCGCTTGGAGCCCGACCCGGGTACGGAAAAGCATCAGCAGTGGCTGGAAGACATGGACAGGGTCCATAACATTGCGGAAGTCATCATCGGCAAGCAACGCCACGGCCCGACCGGCACGGTCCAACTGCAGTTCGAGGGCCGCTTCACCAAGTTCTCCAATTTCGTGTCGGACGATCACCTGCCCAATGGGTCATTCTGATTCGCGTCCGCCTTCGCCCGCTGCGATCGCTTCTCCTGTGACTCCCTCCCCCTCGATGGGGGAGGGTTGGGGTGGGGGTGACGTCAGAGAGATGCATCCCGTTACAGGACGCCGCCGCTGTACCCCCCACCTGACCTCCCCCACAAGGGGGGAGGAAAAGCGATGAATCAGAGACACTCACAGGAAGCACGAGACGACACCGCGGCGGAGCGGGCCGGCGGCATCCTGCGCATCGACCTTTCGGCGATCGCCGGCAACTACCGCCTGCTGCAAGGCAAGCTGAGCCCAGGCGCGACTTGTGGCGCCGTGGTCAAGGCCGACTCCTACGGCCTCGGCATGACACGGGTCGCTCCTGCCCTGGCCGCGGCCGGCTGCCGCGACTTCTTCGTCGCCCTGCTCGACGAAGCCATCGCCCTGCGGTCCGTGCTGCCCGACGCCGAGATTCATGTGTTCGCCGGCGCCACGGCGGCGATGGCGGGCGAATTCACCCGCCATCGCCTGATCCCGGTGCTCAACCACCTCGGCCAGATCGCCGATTTCGCCGCCCTGGCGCGCCGCGAACAGCGCAAGCTCGCCGCGGATATCCACCTGGACACCGGCATGAACCGGCTCGGCCTGCCGGAGGACGAGGTCGCCGAGCTTGCCGCCAACCCTGGCCTGATCGAGGGGCTCGACCTGCGCATGGTGATCAGCCACCTTGCCTGCGCCGACGAACCGGATCACCCGCTCAATGCCCAACAGCGCGAGCGATTCATCGCCGCCCGGCGCCGGATAACCGCCCTGGCGGCCGTCCGGGCGAGTCTGGCCAATTCAGGCGGCATCTTCCTGGGGGCAGGCTACCACTTCGATCTGGCCCGTCCGGGGGCCGCGCTGTACGGCCTGACGCCGCACGCCGGAACTCCCAATCCCATGGCGCAAGTGGTTCGTCTGCAAGGGCGAATCCTGCAGGTGCGTGACGTTGACAGCCCTATGACCGTTGGATATGGTGCCGCGCACCGGGTGACGGCCAAGGGCCGTATCGCAACGGTGGGGGTCGGCTATGCCGACGGTTACCTGCACGCCTTGACCAACCGTGGTCACGCTTATATCGGCGACATCCGGGTGCCTGTGGTGGGACGCGTTTCAATGGACCTGATCACCCTGGACGTCACGCAGGTTCCACCCGCCTCGGCCATGCCCGATAGTCTGGTCGACCTGATCGGCCCGCATTGCACGCCCGATATGCTCGCGAGGGATGCCGGAACCATCGGCTATGAGATCTTGACCAGCCTCGGTTCGCGCTATCATCGGGTCTATACGGCCCGTGCCGGCGGAGTTCCCGCTTGATGGATGCGCTCGCCGCCATCGGCGGATTGCTGCTGCGATTCTTTGAAACTGTCGGCCGCTTGGCGATGTTCACCGGCACCGCCCTGTACCAGGCCGCGCAGCCGCCGTTCTATCTCCGGCTGATCGGCCGGCAGATGGTCGACATCGGCTACTACTCCCTGCCCGTCGTCGGCCTGACCGCCATCTTCACCGGGATGGTGTTGGCGCTGCAGAGCTACTCCGGCTTCGCGCGCTTTTCGGCGGAGAGCGCGGTCGCCACGGTCGTCGTGCTGTCGATGACGCGCGAGCTCGGCCCGGTGCTCGCCGGCCTGATGGTGGCGGGCCGCATCGGCGCATCGATGGCAGCCGAGATCGGCACCATGCGCGTCACCGAGCAGATCGACGCGCTGACCACGCTGTCGACCAATCCCTACAAATATCTCGTGGCGCCCCGGCTGATCGCCGGTCTGACCATGATGCCGCTGCTGGTGCTGGTCGCCGACGTGATCGGCGTGTTCGGCGGCTTTCTCATCGGCGTCAACAAGCTGGGCTTCAATCCGGCCAACTATCTGCGCCAGACCTTCGAATTCCTCGAGTTCAAGGACGTGCTGTCCGGCCTGGTCAAGGCGGCGGTGTTCGGCTTCGCCATCACCCTGATGGGCTGTTACCACGGTTATAATTCGCGCGGCGGCGCCCAGGGCGTCGGCACGGCGACGATCAACGCCGTGGTCTCCGCCCTGATCCTGATTCTGGTGTCCAACTACCTGATCACGGAGTTGTTCTTCGCGCGATGAGTCTGGTACCGACCAACGAGACACCGAAGATCCGGGTGCGCGGCCTGAACAAATCGTTCGGCCCGAAGGTGGTGCTGCGCGATCTCGACCTCGACGTCATGTCCGGCGAATCGGTCGTCGTCATCGGCGGCTCGGGCACCGGCAAGTCGGTGCTGCTGAAATGCATCCTCGGCATCATCACGCCGGATTCCGGCAGCATCCAGATCGACGGCCAGGAAGTCACCGGCATGTCGGCGCGCGAGCGCGAAGCGGTGATGCGCAAATTCGGCATGCTGTTCCAGGGCTCCGCCCTGTTCGACAGCCTGCGGGTCTGGGAAAATGTCGCCTTCGGGCTGATCCAGGCACGCCGCATGGATCGCGAACTGGCCAAGGAGATCGCCATCAAGACGCTGGCGGCCGTCGGCCTCGGCGCCGAGGTCGGCGATCTGTTCCCGGCCGAGCTGTCGGGCGGCATGCAGAAGCGCGTGGCCCTCGCCCGCGCCATTGCCACCGAGCCCGAGATCATCTTCTTCGACGAGCCGACAACCGGCCTCGATCCGATCATGGGCGACGTCATCAACGATCTGATCGTCAAATGCGTCAAAGATCTCGGCGCGACCACGCTGTCGATCACCCATGACCTGATGAGCGCGCGCAAGATCGCGCATCGCATCGCCATGATCTATGGCGGCAAGATCATCTGGTCCGGCCCGGTGCAGAAGATCGACTACACCGGAAATCCCTACGTCGACCAGTTCATCCATGGACGTGCCGAAGGTCCCATCAAGGTGGAGATCACGCCAGTGACCAACAGTTCATACGGCCGAGGAGCCGGGCGCTAGGTGGCGCGCGCCACCGCCCGCTACGTCTGTCAGGAATGCGGCGCGGTCCATCGGCGCTGGATGGGACGCTGCGACGCGTGCAATGCCTGGAACAGCGTGATCGAGGAGCCGGTCTCCGACGCGCCGCCGGGCGCGCTGAAGACGGCGCTCGGCAACAAGCGCAAGGACGGCCGCAGGCTCGATTTCCAGCCGCTCGACGGCAAGACGACGCCTGAGGCGCGCCGCCTCACCGGCATCGCCGAACTGGATCGCGTGCTCGGCGGCGGGTTGGTGGTCGGCTCGACGGTGCTGGTCGCCGGCGATCCCGGCATCGGCAAATCGACCCTGATGCTGCAAGCCGCTGCCGCCCTCGCCCAGGGCCCGGGTGGCGCCGCCTACATTTCCGGCGAGGAATCGCTCGATCAGGTGCGTCTGCGCGCGAGCCGCCTCGGCCTCGCCCAGGCGCCGGTGGCGCTCGCCGCCGCGACCGACGTCAGCGATATCCTCGCCGCGCTCGAAACTGCGGGCGCGCCCAAGGTCGCCATCGTCGATTCGATCCAGACCATGTATCTCGACAGCCTGGAATCCGCGCCGGGCACGGTGGCCCAGGTGCGCGCCTCGGCCCAGGCGCTGATCCGGCTCGCCAAGAGCCGCGGCGTCAGCGTCATCATGGTCGGCCATGTCACCAAGGAAGGCCAGATCGCCGGCCCGCGCGTGCTCGAACACATGGTCGACACGGTGCTCTATTTCGAAGGCGAGCGCGGCCATCAGTTCCGCATCC
>CAZOBN010000023.1:0-45376 GCA_964577835.1 uncultured Rhizobiaceae bacterium | reverse complement strand
TCCACGCATTCTTCTCCCATGGGCGCGCGGCAACATTGACCTGTATCAACGAAGCGGAGGCGTGCGCGTCAATCCCCACGGGAAATGGTCATTCTCAATTGGGGCGCGGCCTCAACTCTACCGGTAACTGCGACAATTTCTCGTAGAGCCGGCAGTTCCGGCGGATTGGCCACCAGTCGTAGAGGAACACCTGAAGCGGCCGCCACATGGCGACCCACCCGGAAATCAACAAGCCCTCGGCCGCGATCTGATAGAACGTGCCGGATCCAAAAGACAACATCACCTCCCGCAAGGCTATGCAGACGAACAGGAACGAGAGGCCGATCAGGAGCGCAAGCCGACCGTAAGATAATTCCTTGCGAAGCGCGGAGCGTTCGAACCATAGGCGATAGTGGAAATAGTGCTGAATGGCGGCCTCGACCCGCGCATTCATGGCCGCCGGCAACTCCGATAGCGGCACATGCAAGACCAATTTCAGAGGTGCCCGGAGAGCGAAATCGCGCGCGGACTCCACGATGTAGGCTTCCGCCTCGCGGTCGAGATCCTTTTCGTGAAACGGCGCCGGATCCAATGAGTTGAATAATTGCTGAACGGTGCCCAACCGTATCTCGATCAGATTGACACCGTTCTCCTGGCGATAGTGGCTTGCGCCGATCGGGGACGCGATTCCGGTATCCAACCCGACCATGGCTCCTCCTAGAGCAAAGGCCTTAACAAGGGCATTCTCGCACGGAGCCATGTCATTTCAAACGTTGTGTCCCAACACGCCGATAAACCCTACGATCCCGCCTATTGGGACCTTTCCGTCTCGACCCACTCTAGCGTGCGGAAATCGCCCCTTTTTGACCTGCATCAAACCGAAGGCGTTGACATAGATCAGGCTGAGGGCGCCGCAGCTCCGCAATAGTAAACCCAACTTCAACGTGTTTGCTGATTTGGCTTCAGGAGATGCCGCCATGACCTACAAACAAGTGACATTCCGCTCCGCCGCGCGGGAGAAGATCCTGCGCGGAGCAACCCAAATCGCCGACGCGATCCGCGTCACCCTGGGGCCGAAATCGAAGTCGGTCCTGATCCAGCGGAAGTGGGGTACTCCCATCGTATGCAATGACGGCGTGGCGATCGCCAAGGAATTCGAACTGAAGGACGCCGAGGAGGATCTGGGCGCCCGGATGTTGCGTCAGGCGGCCGAAAAGACCGGCGACGCTGTCGGGGATGGTACCAGCACCTCGACGATCCTCGCCTATGCCATTCTGGCCGATGGTCTCCGCAACGTCGTCGCCGGCGCCAGCGCGATCGACCTTAAAAAAGGTCTCGACCGCGCGGCAAAGGCGGCCATCGCCGAGTTGAAGCGCATGTCTCAGCCGGTCACCACGCCTCGGGAGAAGGCGCAAGTGGCCACCATCTCGGCCCATAACGACGAGACGATCGGCAACCTGGTGGCGGACGCGATGGAGAAGGTCGGCGGCGACGGCGTCATCACGGTGGAAGAATCGAAAACGACCGAAACAACTCTCGACGTGGTCGAAGGCATGCAGTTCGACCGCGGATTCATTTCTCCTTATTTCGTCACCAATACCGAGAAGATGGAGGCGGTTCTGGATGACGCCGTGATTTTGCTCTGCGATCGCAAGATCGGCGCTCTCAAGGATCTGCTGGGCCTTCTCGAGCAGGTGGCGAAGTCCGGACGGCCCCTGCTGGTGATTGCGGAAGACGTCGAGGCGGAAGCCTTGGCGACTCTTATCGTCAATCACCTGCGCAGTATGCTGAAGAGCTGCGCCGTGAAGGCGCCAGGCTTCGGCGACCGGCGCAAGGCCATGCTGCAGGATATAGCGGTTCTGACCGGCGGGCAGATCATATCGGAGGATCTCGGCCTCAAGGTGGAAAACGTCACCCTCGCGCAGCTTGGGCGCGCCAAACGGATCGTCGTCAACAAGGACGAGACGATAATTATCGGTGGGGCCGGCACGCGCTCCGCGATCGACGAACGCGTCCAGCTCATACGCCATGAGATCGAGAAATCGACCAGCGATTACGACCGGGAGAAGCTTCGCGAAAGGCTGGGCAAACTCTCGGGTGGCGTGGCTGTCGTTCGGGTCGGCGCGCCATCGGAGGCCGAGATGAAGGCCAAGAAGGACGCTCTCGACGACGCGATCAGCGCCACGAAGGCGGCGGTGGCCGAGGGCATCGTGCCAGGGGGCGGCCTCGCGCTGCTGCGCTGCGTGGCCGCGGTAACAGCCGAGGAAGCAAAGACCGAGGGCGACGAGCGAACCGGGATTCAGATCCTCAGGCGCGCGCTCGAGGCGCCGGCGCGCCAGATCGCCGAGAATTCGTCGGTGGACGGCGGCGTCGTCGTGGCCCGCATGCTGGAAAGCGTCGGAAACGTCGGTTTCGATGCCGCGCGGAAGGAGTATGTCGATCTGGTCAAAGCCGGCATCATCGACCCGACGAAGGTCGTCCGTATCGCGCTCGAAAATGCGGTTTCGGTCGCCAGCGTGCTCTTGCTCACCGAGGCCATCATGACCGAAGTCGAGGAACCGGCGAAGGACGCCCGCGCCGCCCCCGAGATGGCGATGTAATGGCGCGCGTCCGCGGCAGGTGGAGAGCACTTAAGCCTGCGGAAGCAATGTGGAACGAGACGAGCTTTTCAGCCGGCTCGGCATAGCGCCGGCCATCGGCTCGCTGACCCGACGCGAGCCTATGCCATTGCAGCTATTGAAACGCTATCGCACGGCGAGCGTTGATGACATATCGTCGAGGGGGTTCACTCGACGATCGACTGTATCGCCACGGGCTTGCGAAACGGCGGATGAACCTGCAGAGGGTTCCGAATGAAAGCACTGTTCATTGGCCAAAGTTATGTCGACGTCACGTTCGTTGCCGACGTCATTCCCACCGGCGACGATAAGACCGTCGCACGGGACTATGCCGTATCCTTTGGCGGCAATGCGGTGACGGCGGCCTTTTGCTGCGCCAAGCTCGGGCTTGCTCCCGACCTTCTGACGTCGGTGGCGGACGATTGGCTCGGCCGGATGTTTTTGGACATGGCGGCCAAATACGGCATTTCGGTCCATCACCGTAAGGTCAAGGAATCCTCGCTGTCGTTCGTCATGCCGCGCGGCACCCAGCGCGCCATCGTCCGGTGCCGCGACGACCATTATCTCCACCCGTTCACGCCGCTGAACCTGCAAGGTTGCCGAGCGCTGCACGTGGACGGTCACCAGCCGGACGCGGCCATCCACTATGCCAGGACCTGCCGGTCGGCCGGCATCCTCACCTCATTGGACGGCGGCGGATTGCGCGCCAACACCCACGACCTGCTCGGCTTTATCGATGTGGCGGTGGTCGCCGAGCGGCTGTGCGAACAGATGAAGCTGACGCCAGGAGAAATGCTGACATACTTGCGCTCCCGCGGATGCCGCGTCGGCGGCGTCACGCTCGGCGAGCGCGGGCTGCTCTGGTACGACGAGACCACCGCGGATCATCTCTTGCCCGCGCTGAACATCCCCGTCGAGAAGATCGTCGATACCAACGGCGCCGGCGATATCTTTCACGGCGCTTATATGTATGACGTGCTCGCGCGCCCCGAGATCGGCTGGGAGGAGCGTTTCGTGTTCGCCCGCGCGGCGGCGACCCACGCGATCCAGCACCTGGGTAACGAGGCGAGCCTGCCCACGCTCCTCGACATCCGCCAAGCCGAACGGCTCTACGGCGAACGGCCTGGCCCAACCCACGCGGCGATCAAGTTGGTGTCGCCGTGATGTCCCGATAGCCCGCTAAGTCCCCGCGTCAACTCGGAGTGGCACCCCTGCGGGCCTCCGTCAGCCACGAGCGGACCAACCGTCGTCTGCCCCATGATTTGGCGGCTCGCCCAAAATATGAGGCTCATTTGGGCGGCGAATGACCCGGCAGAAGCTGTTTTTTTAGGACAGGGCGCCGGCACCTTTTCTTAACCGGCATTCTCAACGGCAAAGCGGCCGCGAGCCTTACTTTGATCTCCCGTTGCCACAATAATCGCCCTTCGATTTCCGCGCCCTGTCATCAAGATGGACTAACTACGATGGCCTTACTCACGCGAACGAGGAGAATGGCTCATGACGGAATACATGAAGAGCGGCCGAACAATCTCGCTGAACCCGATACCGTTCGTGGTTGCCAGCCTGGCGGGATTCGTCGCGGACGCTCACAAAGCCTACCTTTGCAGTGCCATCTATGACGAGCTATCGACATTGGACGACCGGGCGCTCCGCCACCGCGGCATCACACGGAATGACATACCGCGGGTGGCGGCAGCGGCGACTGGCCTGCTCCCGCTGGACGACGAGCATGCCGACGCCGAACGGCGTCATGCCAAACGACACAGAGCCTATCCACGCCACTGGTGGCACTAGCACAAGCAGCACATAGAAGGGGCGCATTCTCAGGGATGCGCCCCCTTGTCTGGGCCGAACCGACCCATCCTTTTGACAAGGTCGGATGGGTGGTCCACAACGCAACTCCAGTCATGCGATTTGGCGGTCCGACGCGGCTTCCAGACACCGTGCGCGGCTCTGTTTCGCGCATGGGGGCCGCTCCTGCGCGGCTTTATGAGCGTTCGATTTTCTTCCCGAATCCCCGATTTACCTTGCAGAAACCATCCGCAGAGGAAGACTTCGCGGCAGCCACCCTGGCGCGATACATTCGATTCTTGGGACGTGCCCGGACGAAACCTTTACAATCGAACGACTCAGGCGCTTGGGGGCAGCGAGGCAGTAAACATGAACCTCAACAATATAGAAATCTTCATACAGGTAGCCGAGAAGGGCACGTTTACGGACGCCGCGCGCGCGCTCTCCCTTTCGCCGTCCGTCGTCAGCCGCAGAATCCAGGACCTCGAGCAGAGCCTGGGGGCCACGCTATTCGCCAGATCGACGCGACAAATGTCTCTGACAGAGGCGGGCGAAACTTTCTTCGAGCGGTGCACGCGGGCGATTTCCGATCTGAACGATGCCGAGTCGCTCGTCAACAACCTCTATGGCAAGCCGTCGGGCACTCTCCGGGTCAGCGCCGTTTGGGCTTTCGCCGAGACCGTGGTCCTGCCGTTGATTCCCGACTTCCTCCGGCGGTATCCCGATCTGCGGGTCAAGCTCACCATGAATGTCGTCCCGGTCAACCTGGTCGAAGCCGGCATGGATGTCGTCATCCGGAGCGGCACCGTGGCGGACGAGGCCGGTTACGCGCACTGCGATCTTGCCTCGGCGCAGCATCTGATATGCGGTTCACCGGCTTACTTCCGCCAATTGGGGACGCCCGCGCATCCCAGAGACCTCGTCAAATTCAATTGCCTGACCCATGACTTTTATGCATCGAAGGAATGGTGGTTCAAGGATCTGAACCGCGATATCTCGGTCCGGGTGCAGGGCTCGTTTCAGGCCAATAATTCCGAAGCCCTTCGCGTCGCGGCGGTGAGCGGAATCGGAATCGCCAGACTGCCGACCTATATCGCCGGCAAGGACATCGCGGCCGGAAATCTGCAGGTCATATTCCGGGAATTCACGGTGCCCCATGAAAAGATGCGGGCATTCTATGCGCGCAGCGAATATGTGCCTTCCAAGATCCCGGTGTTTCTGGAATTCCTGAAAAGCCAAATCGCGGAGAAAGGGCTCTGCGAGCTCCTCTATCACGTGAAGGAATCACCTTGCGACGCAGGCGCGGGACGAGGCAAATCACCGGCCTTAACAGGCGTCCGGGCTAACAGCAAAACTCGATAAAGTTGGCGCCTGGATCCTTGCAGTAGAGAGAATAGCGCACCGGCGATGCCGTCGGATGCTCCACTGGTCCCACGGTCGGATGTTTCGCAGATTCAAGGCTGGCGGCGATCGCCGCCAGAGCCGTCCGCGTGACGCGGAAAGCGGTGCGGGGCGTGCCGACCACCATCTCTTCCGGCGGTTCCTGGAAGGTCTTATTGGTGAGATAGATTCCGAGGACGTCCCCACCGATCTTGACAAAAATCTGCATGTTGGGGCGCGGGACCGGGTCCGTGCCGTGGATCGTGCTGTAGCGCTTGTCCAGCCGCATGATGCCCGGCGCCATGTCTTCCTTCCCGTCCTTCCACATCTGGGCAAGAACGTAATCGGCGGTGCGGCGTCCGACGTGGCAATCCACCGGCAATCCGAGCATTCCGACGTAGAACTCTTCCTCCCATTCGATATCGATCGTCTGGATGGTGGCATGGTCGATCGCCTGGATCGCGGGGCCGTACCGGCCGTCGTTTACGCCATCACCGGTGAGGACAAGCTGTATACGATTCCCGAAAGGATCATAGAAATAGCAGTTGTCGCCGGCTTCCGCGGGACGGACTTCCCTATAGGAAAATACCTGGCCGCCCTGCCGGGCGATCCGCTCCAAAATCTCTTCGCGCGCACGCGCCGTGACACGATAGGCATTGTGAACGCCCGCGTCCGCCGAAGGTCTCGGCGACTCGCAGCGGCATAGCGCGATCCGCTGGCCGGATGCCGCCCTGACCACGGCGTGAGAGCCGCATTGCGGCAAGCCTACCGCAGGCTCGTGAGCGAGGCCGAGAATATCGCAATAGAAGTCCAGGGCGGCATCGATGTCGTTGACATTGACGGCCAAGTGATTGATGCCGTCAAGCCGAATGTCCGTCAGCCCCGGCGCCTTCGCCATGAGATCCACGCTACTCGACATGGGTGTAGTGCCGCCGAAAGGTCTTTGCGTCTTCCGTCCTCAACCAGAGAATCTCGAGGAAGTTTCCGCTCGGATCCTTGAAGTAGATGGACTGGCCAAAGGGCCCGTTTTTCGGATGCTCCACGGGCCCGTCGAAGGCCACCCCATGGTCGCGCAACCTCTCCTGCACCTCTACGAACTTCGCCCTGGGCACGCAGAAGCCGTGACGGAACCCGTGAGCGCCGCGAAGTTGTTCGTCGGGCGGCATGGGCATGTATTTTGCCGTCACGGTCAGTGCCAGCAGGTAATCCTCGAGGATCACCGACTCGAAGATCGCCACGCCGGTCGTCGTATCCTCGATCTGGAAATTCGAACGCTGGTGAGGCGTTCCGCCAAGGACATCGCAGTAGAACCGCATGCCTTCCTCCAGATCATGGACGCAGATAGCCGTGTGATTAAGGCTGTCCAGTCCTGCCATTCTTGCCTCCATTGGCTTCAACGAGAACGGGAACCGGGCTCTCGCATGGAACCGGCACGACCTGGCTGGGGTCGAACCCCTTCCGGTGAATGACCTCGTCCGTATCCACGACCACGGTGCCATCGGCCGAGATGGTCACGGGATACAGCCGCAGCGGAGGATAACCGGCGCGATGGCTGGTCGATTCCCCCTTGCGGTTGAAAGTCGCCTTATGGAACGGGCAGTAAAAGGACCAGCAGTGCTCACGCCAGCGCAACTCGCCGTTCATATGGGTGCACCAGTGCGACAGGGCGAGCAAGCCATCCTGCGTGCGGACGAGAAAGAACTGCTGCTCCCGGAAATGGGTCACGGACCCTACCGCGAAGGAGTCCACCGGTCCGCACTCGACCTTTCCGGCCTTGGCCACGAGAATCTCCGCGGCCTCGGGCCCGACCGACTGAAGTTGAAAGCGATGGCCGTCGGGATCGTAGACGTCGAAGCTGTATTCGCCCTTCGCACGAAAAGCCGCGCGCGTGTCGTCGATCTCGAATCCCGCAGCTCTCCGGCGCTCCTGCGCCGCGCGGTACTGGTCCGGTGTCAGATAGAGCGCGTGATGAATACTGCTGCTGTTGGGCCGGAAGGGTCGCACCTGCTGGGTCTGAACGAGCAGCACGTAATGGGACTTTCTCGCCTTGAGGAGACTGTTCGGTCCTTCCTCCGCGACGAGGTTGCGGCCGATCGCATCGAACCCGAAGACATCCCGGTAGAATGCCTCCGACCGGTCGAGGTCTGTCACCTGCAACAAAAGATGATTGAACCCGCCAAGAACCGCCATCGTCCGATCCTGCAATTGCCCTCTTAAGGTAGTCGTGACTTTCCGTTTTGACTATCCGGTTTCGTCGCACAGGAATGTTGCGCAAAGTTGCGATGACCGCGCCGCCGACCGGAACGAGCCGCGAGCAGCCGGACAGCCGGGTTTCGCAACGGTCGATGCCCGCGAAACCGCTGAAAAATACAAGAATTGCGGCCCTCCCCCGCCATGGGGGATATGCCGGACAGGCCAATACACCAGAACCGGCAAAAGTTTTTTGCCGTTTTGGCGGCTAGTAGCCTATTAGGCCACATGCTAGCGTTCGGGACAGAAAATTAAAAAGAACGCTGGGGACGAGCATGTTTGAGCCTGCAGGTTTCAGTTGCCGCACCGTGCTTGTAACGGGCGCAAGGCAACCGCGTCATCGCGACGTTCTGGGACGCCCGGCAATCCATGGAGCCACTCATTGTCAGGGCAGGAACGCACCATGACCAAGACAGTCACCGACCCGGTTGGACAAGGTCAACTTTACCCGCAGTTTTCACTGGCCGAACGGGATCGCCGCTGGAAGCTCGTGCGGTCTCTGATGGCGAAGGAAGACCTACCGGTCATCGTTTTGCCGAACAACACGGCCCATTCCACCGATTTCCAGGCTTCCGCCCGCTGGATCAGCCATGTCGGCGGGGGCGGCGATTGCGAAGTGGCCGTGGTCTTCCCATTGGAGGGCGACATAACCGCCTGCGTCAACCGCGCCGATACGGACTGGTGCGCGCCCGTCCAGTACTGGACCACCGACCTCCGCCCGACCCGGCGCAATCCCGCCGGCGGCGTGGTGGAGCGCCTCAAGGAACTCAAACCCCATAAGATCGGTGTCGTCGGCCTCGGCCCGGGCGTGCGGACGCCCATGGGAACGATCCTGCTCGGCTTCTACAATCAGATGAAAGAAGCCTTCCCCAATACCCCGTTCGTCGATGCAACCCACATCCTGGAGGAAGCCCGCTACCAGAAAAGCGAGGAAGAAATCGCCGCGCTGCAGAAGTCGATCGACATCATCGAAAAGGGCGTCGATGCCAAGGTCGCCACCGCCAAGCCCGGCGTTCTGGACTGGGAAGTGTGGGCTGCGGTGCAATGCGCGCTTTACAAGCACGGCTCGGAAATGCCGGTGCACTGCAACTGGCTCTCCGGCCCCAACGTCAAGCACACCTATACACGCCCGACCTTCCGCAGGCTCGAGCGCGGCGATCTCATCGTCAACGAGATCGAGGCGTCATGGATCGGCTACCGCGCGCAGCAGGATCAGCCTGTGTTCGTGCAGGAGGTGCACCCGGTCCACAAAGAACTGATCAAGGTCCATCACGAGATCTATCATCGGCTCCTCGAAATCCTGAAGCCCGGGATCACGGTGGGAGAAATATCGCAAAAGACCGCCGAGTTCGTGGCGGCGGCCGTGCCCTCGTCCGGCCCAGCCGCGGGCGCCTGGGGGCGGCTCAACATGCACGGCCGCGGCCAGGGCGACGACGGACCGCTGATCACGCCGATCCAGAAGCGGCCCGAGCAGCTCGCGGTCGCGCTCCGCGAGAACATGGCCTTCATCTTCAAGCCCTCGGTGCTGTCCGCGGATGGCAAAAGCGACTGTTTGTGGGGAGACACGATCATTATTACGCCACAGGGCGGGCGGCGGCTCGGTTCGCGGCCACACGGCCACATGGTATCTTGATCGCGAACGCCAGCCGCGTCCTCATGCGTTTCGGAAATACGGCCCCGATTTCAGATAGTGGATTTAATCGCACGTCCATTTGCGCCGGCGCCGGTTCCGGCAGGGAGACAAAAATGTTCAGGACGATTGTCGCCGCTGCGTCCGTCTTTGCCACATCGCTGATTCTCATATGGGGCCATGCCGCGGCCGCGATGGAGATACCTGCCTCCACGAAGAAAATGATCGCGGAGCTCAAACTCGACCCCAAGATCTTCGATGGCACCGAAGATGAATACGTGGTGCCCGCGGCCTGGCGCGAGGGCGCCAAGAAGGAAGGCACGCTGCGGGTCATCGGCACCTGGGAACGGGATCAGGTCGCCAAGGTCATCGCCCCGTTCCGCGAGCGCTACCCCGAGGTCAGGGTCGATTTCAGCTTCGGCAATCGCGAGACGCGCTCGATCAAGCCGCTCATGTCCTACAAGGCCGGCCGTTTTGTCTCCGACATCATCGACGGCATGAGCGCGGTCTATTTCGAATATAAGAAAGCCGATGCCCTGATGTATCTCGGCGACCTGCCCAACCTGAAGCATGTCCCGCCGGAACTCCGCGAACCGGACGGACTGCTGGTGCCGCACATCCAGATCCACTGGTGCGTCTCCTACAACACGCGCAAGGTCAAGGAATCCGAGCTGCCCAAGACCTGGGACGGGTTCCTCGACGCCAAGGTCTGGGGCAACAAGCGCATCGGCGTCGGCAACCGGCCCAACTTGTGGCTGCTGCAGCTCTGGGCCCAGAACGGAAAAGAGTGGGGAACCGACTACATCCATCGCTTCTTCCGCGACGTGAAGCCGCAACTCCGCAAAGAGGGCATGGACGCCATGATCTCGCTGGTCTCGCTCGGCGAGTTCGACGTGGCGATCCCCTCGGCCGGCTATCGCACCAGCCAGACCGACGAAAAAGGCGCGCCGGTCGGCTGGCACTGCCCGGAGCCGGTGCCGACCACGATCCAGTCGTTGAGCGCCTTCAAGAACAACCCCAGCCCCAACTCGACGCGCATCTTCGTCAATTGGCTTCTGTCGAAGGAGGGCCAGATCGCGCAGAATTACGCGACCAACTCGGCCTCGGTGCGCGACGATCTCCAGCTGAAGGAATTCCTGCCCTATCCCGAGCAGATCATGGGCCGGAAGAGAGCACCCCGGGAGCTCGGTCAGCTTCTCGAACCTCTGGAGGAGCTTTCGGCGATCTGGAACAAGGAATGGCAAGGCGAGCGTTAGGCCGGTCTGAACCGTCACACGCGTGAACGAGTGGTCATGGTCGATATCGTAACCCACGTTCCAAGCTGGAACGTGACCCGATTGCGCTTCAACCGTGGGCGGTTGTGGCACTGGCTGGTTTTCATCCTCGTCGGGCTGGCGGTCGTGATTCCGCTGCTGTTCCTGGTGCTCGGCTCGTTCTCCACGGCGAGCCTGCCGACCGAGTTCACGATTGCCGAACTCGGCCTCGCGAACTACCGGGACGTCTGGCTCGATCCAGGCACCTACTCGGTGTTCGTGAATACCTTCATCTATGTTGCCGGAGCGACAGCGTTCGGCATAACCACGGCCGCAGGACTCGCCTGGCTCGTCGAACGCACGGACATCCCGGGCAAGATCTGGATTTATGCCGGCGTGCCCATGACGCTCGCCGTGCCAGGCATGTTGCAGGCCATGGCTTACGTGCTCCTGCTGAGTCCGCGCGTCGGCTTCCTCAATCAGACGATCGCGCCTCTGGGCCTCGGGCCCATCGATATCTATTCGCTCGGCGGCATGATCTTCGTCGAAGGCTTGCGGCTCGTCCCGACCGCCTTCCTCATGCTGGTGCCGCTCCTGCGTTCCATGGATCCGGCGCTGGAGGAAGCCGCCGCCATGTCCGGCGCCAAGCCACGTTCCGCCTTGCGCAAGGTTACGCTGCGTCTTCTGATGCCGGGCATACTCGCGGTCGTGATCTATCAATGCATGACGGCACTGGAGGTCTTCGAAGTGCCGGGCATTCTCGGGCTGCCCGCCGGCATATACGTCTTCTCCACCAAGATTTATTCGGTCCTCCACGCGGTGGAGCTTCCCAATTACGGAAAGGCGAACGCGCTCTCGATCATTTACGTGGTGATCGCCATTGCCGCGACCTGGATGTATGCCCGTGTCATCTCGCGATCCGAGCGGTTCACGATCATCACCGGCAAAGGCTATCGCCCGCGGGAGATCGGTCTCGGACGTTGGCGCTGGCCCGCTCTCGGACTGGTCTTCCTGTTCCTCATGTTCTCCATCATCCTGCCGTTCCTCGTGCTGGTGTTCGTCTCCCTCCTGCGCTTCCTGCAGATGCCCTCGGCAAGCGCGTTCGCCTCGATGACGGTCCAGAACTACGGGAAACTGCTGGACGATCCGCTCATGGCCACGGTGATGCAGAACACGATCCTTCTGGTGGTCCTGTCGTCGACCCTGACGGTGATCGTATCCTTCCTGATTTCGCTGATCGTCGTCCGCTCGAAATTTTCTGGACGCCGGATTCTCGACCAACTGGCCTTCATGCCTCACGCCATCCCCGGCATCGTCATGGGTCTAGCGTTTTTTTGGATTTTCCTTCAGGGGACGCAGGTCGGCATGGACCTTCACGGCGGCGTCTTGGCCATGTCCATCGCCTTTACCGTGGGCTTTATGGCCTACGGGACGCGCGCGATGAATGCCGCGATCCTTCAGGTTCACAAGGATCTCGAGGAAGCGGCCCAGGTCTCCGGTGCCACGAACTTGCGCACGATGTTGCGCGTTTTCTTTCCGCTCATGCTGCCGACCTTCGTCGGCGTGTGGATCTGGTCGATGCTTCACGCCGTGCGTCAAGCCGGGATGCCGCTGGTGCTCTACGAAGGCGAAAACAACCAGGTTCTCGCCATCCTCATCTGGAATATGTGGGACCAGGGGAATATCGAGGGCGTGGGAGCCATCGGCACCCTGCTGATCGTCTCTCTCCTCATCATTACGGTGACATTGCGCCTGATCGGGTTCGGCCGTGGCGCCGCTGTCCAGCATGCAAGAAACTGACCGATGGCGCACCGGGTCATGGAGGAAGACGCATTTTCCACGCGCGGCGCACGAGCAAGGGCGCTATAAAAGACCATCCTGTGTTTGCCGAGGAGTTGAGACGATGAGCACGCCCGATATCAACCCCGATGCGCCTCTGCATATTCGGGGCCTCAATCACACCACTGTCCCGGTGCGCGACCGCTACCGGGCGGCTCTCTTCTATGTCGCGGTGCTCGGCGGCGAGGTGCACCATGAATCCGACCCCGACCGGGTGAAGCAGGGTAAGGCTCGGGCGCTGCAGGTCGGCGTGCGGCTGTGTTCGGGGCTGGAGATCGATCTGTTCGAACAGGATTACGGCCAGCCCAAATTGGAGCAGGCTCATCCGCATCACGCCTTCGATGTCCCCGCCGAGAGCCTGCCGCAATGGGCCGAGCATCTGAAGAAGTGGGGCGTGCCACTGGCCGGTCCGATGACGCGAGCCGGGACCGGTGGCGCCGAGATTTATTTCCGCGATCCGGACGGCAACCATCTGGAGCTGCATTGCTCCAATTATCCCGGGCACGCGAGCCTGCCCATGGGCCCTTTCGACAAGCAGTTGATCGTCCATCATAAGCCGTGGCCCGCGCCCGAGTTGGAAGCGGAGGCGAAACGGCTGCTCGACGCCTCTCTGCAGCGCATGCGCGCCCGCAAACAATCGCAAAGCGCCGCGGAGTGACATGGCCACTTATCCGAGCACTATGAAGATGGGCGATGAGTGGGCCGAGCGGGATATGTTCGAGGCCGGCGGCTTCGGCAACAAGCCATTCACGATCCGCATTCCCGCGTTGCTGGTGAGCCGCGGCCTGGATGGCCGGTCGAACTTCCTGACCGCCATGTGGTTCACGCCGGCCGGCGACGAGCCGTCCCGCATGATCGTCGCCATCATGAAGGAGACGTTCACCTACGGGTTGGTGCGCGACACCGGCGAGTTCGTCATGAGCGTCCCGACGGCCGCGATGATGGATGTCATCGTCTTCGCCGGGCGCATATCCGGGCGCGACGTCGACAAATGGAAAGAAACCGGGCTCACCCCGGTCAAGCCCTCGAAGGTCTCCGTGCCGCTGATTGGCGAAGCGCTCAGCAATGTGGAGTATCGGGTCGTCGGCCAGATGCCGCTCGACGACACCATGGACCTGTTCGTCGGCGAGGTGCTGGCCGTTCATGTCCGCAAGGGCGCCATGGAAGGCCAGCTCTACCGGGAGGATTCGGAGCCCCTTCTGTATATGGGGACCAAGTACGACGAAGACGGAAAATCGCTCGGCAAGCATTACACGCGGTTTTCCGGGATCCACAGCGCGAGCTACGACTCGCCGTTACTAAAAAAATATATCGCTCGCAAGTAACAGGGTGCCTCCGCTGAGCGGAGGCTTGCAATTCCAGCCGCGCCGCGCGCGCTGGGCCAACGAGGCACAGAACTGGGACGTGTCATGGAAACGAAAACACTACGGAATTTCTGCTTCTCCACCCTTCTCTTTGGAATCATCGGCCTCGTGGGAAGTTGGCCCGCGCACGCGCAGGGCGCTCCCGATGCCCAGAGCCTGCTGAAGGCGCTGGAATCGCTGCCCGCGGCGGAACGGGAAAAGAAGCTGGTCGAAGGCGCCAGGAAGGAAGGCAAGGTGGTCTGGTACACTGTGGACGCGCCGAAGGTGAACCAGATTCTGGCCGCCGCCTTCCAGAAGAAATATCCCTTCATCGAGGCGCAGTATATCCGCGACAAGGGCCGCGCCATCGCCGACCGGATCCTGACCGAGAAGCGCGCCAACCGCTACATGTTCGACCTGGCGACGACCTCGACCGAGACCTACAACCTCTATCCGATCGAAGAGGTGTTCGCGGATTACAACTCGCCAGCCAAAAGCCAGATTCCCGACACCATGAAGTCGGACCGCTGGGCGAGCCTGTTCACCTTCATCCGGACCATCGGCTACAACACCACCATGGTCAAGGCGGAGGACGTTCCGAAAACCTGGGAAGACCTGCTCGATCCGCGCTGGAAGGGCAAGATCATGTTCGACGAGTCCTCGCTCGCCGAGGTCGCGGCGCTCTACAAGCGGTGGGGCAAGGAGAAGGCCACGGCCTATCTCGACAAGCTGGGCCGGAGCGGCAACCTTCAGATCCAGCGCGGCCGCAATGTCATGGCGCAACTGCTCGCGGCCGGCGAAGCGCCGCTCGCGGTCACCATCTATGCCTACGAGATGGAGGAGCTCAAACAGAAGAAGGCCCCGGTGGAATGGGCACTGCTCGACGCCACGCCGGGCCTGCTGCAGATCACCTCGGTCGGGCGCCGCGCACCCAATCCGCACAGCGCGGCGCTGTACTATGACTTCCTGCTGGGCCCGGACGGTCAGAAGATCTTCGCGGACATGCAACGCGTGCCCGCGAATCCGCAGGTCAAGGCGCCGATGGCGCGGATGGACGCGGCGATTCAGGATCCGCGCTTCGTGCTGGATACGCCGGAGGCGACGGGGGTCATCGGCGAAGAGTCTCTGAAGTTGCTGGATGAGAAGATCCTGAAGGCCAATTTCGAGAAGAAGTAGAGAGACACGATCACCGGGGGATCAGGGCCGCGGCCCTGATCCTGCTTTTCGTTGCAGGGGTATGATGATCAATAGCGGGGAACGGGGATTCGGTCTTCCGACGTTTTCGCACGCGGAAAAGAACCGGCGCTGGAGCCATGTGCGCGAATTGATGCGCGGCGCGGGACTCGACGCCGTCATCGGCTTTCCCAACCAGAGCCAGTGGGACCATTTCCAGGCCGACGTGCGCTATCTCACCCAGGTGGGCGGCAATCAGACCGAGGTGGCCGTGGTCTTCCCGCTCGAGGGCGAGGTCACGGCCATCGTGCGCGGGCCGAACGAGGTCGAGTGGTGGGGGTTGGCGCAGGATTGGGTGACGGATATCCGGCCGTCCAACCGCTCCTGGGCGGAGCCAACCATCGCAAGACTCCGGGAACTCGGACTCGAAAGTGGCCGGATCGGCATCTCGGGGCTGAGCGGCCTCGCGCGGGCGCCGGAGGGCGTGATCCCCTGGGGCATCCTCGACAAGCTCTACCGCGCGCTGCCCGACGCGACATTCGAGAGCGCGACCGAGCTGCTGCAGGACGCGCGCTCGGTGAAGGGGCCGGAGGAGGTCGAATTCGTCCGCCGCTCGTGCCGCATATTGGAAGACGTGGTCGCCGCCGTGCGCCGGGAAGCCCGCGTCGGCGTGCGCGAAAACCAGGTCATGGCGGCCATGTGGCAGGCGATCATCGCCGGCGGCGGCGATTATCCCTCCATGACCCACTGGGGCGCCGGTAACGGCGAGGTGCCATGGGGCACCCGCATCGCGCCGCATCGCCCGCTGCAGCAGGGCGACATGATCAATCTGGAGCTGGAGGCCAAGACCGGCGGCTATATCGCCCAGACGGTGCAAACCGCGCGACTGGGAAAATTCTCCAACGAGCACCGTTATTGCTTCGAGGTGAGCCGCGGGCTGTTCGAAGGCCTCGTGCAATTCATGCGGCCGGGCGTGACGTTCAAGGAGCTCCTGGGCTTCTATCAGGGCGAAGTCAAGAAATCCGGCCTCGCGCCCAAGGGCATGCTGCTGCACGGCCGTGGGCTCGGCGAGGACCGTCCCCTGATCAGCGGCGAGGCCGATATCGGCGGCACCACCCACGGCAAGCACCTGGACCTGCCCCTGGTGGAGAACAACGTCTTCATCCTCAAGCCCGGCGCCATGCCGCCCGAGGCGGCGGATACCATCCGCTGCGGCGACATGGTGGTGATCACGAAAACTGGCGCGCAACGGCTCGGACGGATTCCCTTCGAGCTGCACGAGCTGCCGTGAGCGCCGGCGTTTCCGCCTTGGAGGCGTGGGGCGCGGGTCGCGCCGCCCGCATCTTCTCCTGGAAACACGTGACGTTGTTTTTCGTCGCGGCCGTGGTGATTTATCTCACCCTCGTCCCGCTGATGCTCATTCTTTATGGAACCTTCACCGACGGCCCGCCCGGCACGGACGCCGGCTTCACCTTGCGGAACTACGTCCGGGCCTTCGGCGACCCGAAGCTCCTGCAATCCGGCGTCAACTCCATCGTGTTCGCGGCGGCCTCCGGCGCGATCTCCTTCGTGGTCGGCGGATTTCTCGCCTGGGTGACCGAGCGCACCAATACGCCGTGCAAGCCCGTCATCTATCTTCTCGCCCTCTTCCCCTTCGTCATTCCGGGCATCTTGACGACCATATCCTGGATCTTCCTGCTCTCGCCCAACGTCGGCGTGGTGAACCACCTCCTGAGGTCCACCTTCGGGCTGACGGAGCCTGTGTTCAACATCTACAGCTTCTCGGGCATGGTCTGGGCGTTCGGCATCGACCACATCACCCTGCCCTTCCTGCTGCTGGCGGCGGCCTTCCGCTCGATGGATCCCACATTGGAGGAAGCAGCCATGGTCTCCGGCATGGGCACCATGCGCTGCCTGTACCAGATCAACATGAAGATCATGGCCCCGAGCATCCTGGCCACCTGGCTGTTGCTGTTCGTGCGCGGGATCGAGACCTTCGAGGCGCCGGCGCTCATCGGCATACCCGCCGGCATCAAGGTGTTCGCCACGGACATCTTCCTGGCGCTGCGCGACACGCCGACCGACTACAACCTGGCCAGCACCTATGCTGTCGTCTATCTGGCGGTATCGGTGTCAGGCGTGCTGTTCTACCTGCACGTCACGCGCACGGCGGAGCGCTTCGCCACGATCACCGGCAAGGCCTACCGGCCACGCACCATCGACCTGGGGAAGTGGCGCTTCGTCACCCTGACGGTGGCCTTCGTCTTTCTCTTCCTGGCTGTCGTCATGCCGATCGGCGTGATTTTATGGACGTCGCTTCTGCCATTCTACGCCAGGCCGTCCGCGGCGATGATCTCCCTGCTGACGCTGGACAACTACGCCCGGCTCTTCGGCCTGGTCGAATTCTACCGCGCCTTCAAGAACAACCTCATCTCCGGCGTGGCGGCGGCGACGATCGCCGTGTTCCTGTCGATCGGGGTCGCCTGGATCGTCGTGCGGACCGACGCGTTCGGACGCAAGTTCCTCGATGCGGTGGCCTTCACGCCCATCGCCCTGCCGGGAATCGTCATGGGCCTGGCGCTGCTCTGGATGTATCTCACAATTCCCATCCCGATTTACGGCACCCTGTGGATTCTGGTCATCGGCTATGTGACCACCTTCATCCCGATCAGCCTGCGCTTCGTCCACGCCACGCTGCTGCAGGTTCACAAGGAACTGGAGGAAGCGGCCGAACTGGCCAACCCGTCCTGGCTCCGCAACACCGTCGCCATCCTGCTTCCCCTGATCCTGCCCGGCCTCCTGGTCGCTTGGCTCTATGTGCTGACCCTCACCTTCAAAAGCCTGTCCTTGCCGATCCTCCTCTCCCACGTCGGCACCGAAGTTCTGCCGGTTCTGATTTTCGGGCTCTACCAGAGCGGCGAATATCCGCAATTGAGCGCGCTCGGCATGGTCATGATCGTCGGCATCTGCCTGATCGCCGTCGCCACGCGGCTGATCAGCGCGCGTTTCTCCATCACGACGAAGGGTTAGGACGGCGCCATGATCGAGGTTCGGGGCTTGACCAAGGTTTACGGCGACGGCGGCGCCAAGGCCGTGGATGACGTCGCATTCCAGGTCCCGACGGGGACGATCCTGACCCTTCTCGGTCCATCCGGCTGCGGCAAGACGACCTCGCTGCGCTGCGTGGCCGGATTGGAAAAGCCGAACGCGGGAGAGATCAGCCTGTTTGGCCAGCCGGTGTTCTCGGCCAGCCGCAAGATTTCCGTTCACCCGAGCAAGCGGCAGATCGGGATGATCTTTCAGTCCTACGCGATCTGGCCGCACATGACGGTGTTTCAGAACGTCGCCTATCCCTTGCGGGGCAAGGGCCTGTCGCGCGGCGAGATCCGGGCGCGCGCATACGAAGCCATCAAGATGGTCAACCTGGAGGGATTCGAGGACCGGCCCGCGCCGAAGCTCTCGGGCGGTCAGCAACAGCGGGTGGCGCTGGCCAGAGCGGTTGCCGGAGACCCGCGGATTCTCCTGCTCGACGAACCGCTGTCCAACCTCGATGCCAAGCTGCGGGAGGAAATGCGCACGCAGATCCGCGCGTTGCAGCGCAAGCTCGGCATCACGTCTCTCTATGTGACCCACGATCAGGTGGAGGCGCTGTCCATTTCCGACTCGATCGCGGTTATGCACGGTGGAAAAGTCATCGAGGTGGGAACGCCGCGCGACATCTACCTCCGGCCCTACAGCCTCTTCGCGGCGCAATTCGTCGGCCTCACCAATGTCCTGCCGGCCAAGTGGGTTGGACTGGAAGGCCGCTCGGCTCGCCTGGACGCGGCCTTCACGTCTTTATTGTGCCGCCATGAGGAGGCCGACGGCTTTGCCCCAGGCTCACGCGCCATGATCCTGGTCCGGCCCGAAAACGTTCTCCTATCGTTCAAGCCGCACGACAGCACGGTCAACGT
Organism: uncultured Rhizobiaceae bacterium; assembly: GCA_964577835.1. Lineage (GTDB taxonomy): Bacteria > Pseudomonadota > Alphaproteobacteria > SMXQ01 > SMXQ01 > CAVVYA01. The sequence continues at coordinate 26,167 of CAZOBN010000023.1, read as the reverse complement.
CTGGACCGGACGCATTGCGTCGACGACCTTCCTCGGCGACTACGTGGACTGCAAGATCGCGTGCGGCGAGACCATGATCCGCGCCAGGGTGAGCCCGTTCATTCCCGTCGAAGACGGCGCGGAGGTCTACCTGCATGTCCCGCCCGAGCGCTGCTCGATCATCCGGGACGTGTAGCGCACGCGATCCAACACCACCCCGCCCGCTTCCGACGCGTCCGGGGTCAGCCGCCGCTCAGCGGCTTTGACATTGCCCCTCAACGGGTTAACCTGACTCGCAGGGAGTCACGCCAGGCGAGGGCAAGAAGAAATGGGCGATATTCATCTGACGGTCGCGCTCAGCGACTATGATCACTTCCGCGATTTCACCGGCGGCAAGATCAAGGCCGAGGGGATCGACATCACCCATATCGATCTGCCGGTCGAGGAGATCTTCTCGCGCTTCACGCGCTTTCGCGAGTGGCACGTCTCCGAAATGTCGATGGCGAAATACTTCTCCCTGGTGTCCCAGGGCGACCGCAGCATCACGGCGATTCCGGTTTTTCCCAGCCGATTCTTCCGCCAGCACGCGTTCTATGTGGCGACGGACCGGCCGATCGAGCGGCCGCAGGATCTAGCGGGCAAACGAGTGGGAATTCCGGTATGGGTGCAGACCGCCTGCGTCTATGCCCGCGCCTGGCTCGTCCACCAGGTCGGCATACCCTTGACCGACATCGACTGGTATCAGGCCGGCGTCAATGTCGCCGGTCACGTCGACGAGGTGCACGGCAAGCTTCCAAAAGGCGTTCGCTATACGCCGGTGCACGGCAAATCGCTGGTCGATCTGCTGCTGGCCGGCGACGTCGATGCGATCATCTCGGCGCGGCCGCCGCGCCTCTACGAGCAGGGCGACCCGCGCATCCGCCGCATGCTGCCCGATTTCCGCGCCGTCGAGGAGCAATATTGGAAGGACACCGGCATCTTTCCGATCATGCACACGGTCGCGCTCAGGCGCGACATGGTCGACGCGCACCCGTGGATCGGCCTCAATCTCTTCAGGGCCTTCGAGGAGGCCAAGCAGCGCAGCATCGTGCGCGCGCTCGACGGCAACATCTGCCGCTTCCCGGTCCCCTGGACCTTCGACTACGCGGAAAGATCGCAGCGCATTTTCGGCAAGGATTTCTGGCCCTATGGCGTCGAGGCGAACCGCCGCACGCTCGAAGCCTTCGCCCAATATTGCTACGAACAGGGGGTCGCGCACCGGCCGGTGACGATCGACGAACTCTACCCGGCATCGGTCCATAGCCTCTACGAGGTGTAGACTCAGGATTGGGTGCGGCGGTCGGGCGCATGCCCCGCATCGCCGTACAGGGCTAGACAGCCCTCTCGTCGATGTAGCACCAGCGCCAGCTCTCGCCCGGCTCGAACGAGCGGATGATTGGATGATGGGTCGCGTGAAAATGCTTCGTGGCGTGCCTGTTCTTCGAGCTGTCGCAACAGCCCACATGGCCGCAGGTCAGACACAGGCGCAGGTGAACCCAGGCGTCGCCCAATTTGAGGCACTCTTCACAGCCCCGCGCCGAAGGCGTCACGTCGCGGATCTGGCCGAGATGGGGACACGCGAACGCCATGATGTCGCTCCGATCACCAGGTGCGCCAAGGCGCCTTAGTCGGGAACCGAAATATGCACTTGGCCTTCGATCACGTTCGTCGCAAAGGTCTTGAGGGTCGTATAGCCGGCGCCGTTCCACACGTTGAATCGGTAATCATGGGCCGGACAGACCACCGTGAACCCGTCGAACTCACCATCGCAGAGCGAGGCGCCGGCATGGGGACAGCGGTTCCTGATCGCGGCCACCCGATCCTTCACGCGAAACAGCGCGATCCACAGATTCTGGCGTACCTCGATTTTGATCGCGCCGCCATCCGGAATGGCCGCCAATTCAACCACAAAATCCATTTCACATCCGTTCGGAGACCGAGTCATGAGCTAGCGGTTGTAGCCGCAACCCGCCCGCTTCTCAATCGGCAACCGCGATCTGGTGGGAGAGCATGATTTCCCGGCGCGAGCGCGCCGATTCGAGCACCGCCAAGCAGACCTCCAGATTGGCCTTCCCCCAACGGCCGCTGTGCAACGGTGGACGGCCATCGATGACCGCCCCGCAGAGTTCGCGGATCGCCCAGTCGCGGCCGGATTCCGCCTCGCCGATCGGCACCTCGCGCAGTTCGTCGTCGCCATAGACATACAGGCCGTCGGGCGACTGGCGGATGTCGCCTTTCTCGCAACTGACGATGGTCAATCCGAAGAATTGCTGGTGCTTCTCGGGTGCGCTGCCGTCGACCGGCGCCTTGCTGCGCGCGCGCTTGAGCGCCGCCTCGTCGGCCTTCTCCTTCGCCTGAACCTTGTGGCGCGCCGCCGCGTAGGGCTCGCTCACGATCCGGCCGCCCTCGCCGATGCCGAACGTGAGCGCGGTCGAATGAAACCGGTCGTAGCCGCTATAGACCGCCGTCGCCACGGGCCCGTCGGTAAAATCCAGGAACGCCGTATGGCTGCCTTCCGTCGGGCGGCTCGCATCCCACACGCCGGTCATGGCGCGCACGCTGCGTACCCGGCCGCCGCCGATCATCCGGATGATATCGAACTGATGCGAACCCTGACGCAGGGTAACGCCGCCGCCCTGCGCCGTGTCGAGCTCCTCCTTCATGCGCGGGCGGTAGAGCCAGTCGGTGAAATACCAATTGTGGATCATCTTCACCGCGCCGAGCTCGCCGCTGCGCACGATTTCGCGAATCTTGCGGATCGGCGGCGCATAGCCGTTGGAGTGAGTGACGGTCAGGCTGACGCCGTTGCGATCGGCCGCGGCGATCATCGCATCGGCGTCGGCCAGCGACAGGGCCATGGGCTTTTCGACCACGACGTGCTTGCCATGTTCGGCCGCCGCAATCGCATGGACGGTATGGAACTGGGTCGGCGTAGCAACGTACACCGCGTCGATCGCGTCGCTACGGCACAGATCATCGACGCTGGTGAAGACTTCGGCGTCATAGGTCCGCTGGAAATCCGCCACGGATTCAGGATGCGTATCGACGACGGCGGAGAGTCTGGCATTCGGACTCCGAGCGATGGCGGGCGCGATGCCGCGCCCCGCCCTGCCCAGGCCCGCCAGTCCGATCCGCACCGGGGTGCGCTGGTTCACGGATTGACGATCCACTGGGCGAAGGCGCAGCCGCAGCCGGTCCCGGCGATCGAGCGATAACCCGGCACGTATTCGACAAGGTCCATCCGGGTCGGCAGATCGTGCATGGCGCCGGCCAGGGTGATCCAGCTCTTGGTTTCCGACGTGCCCTGCACGTAAAGCTCTTCCGGGTAGCCGAGCATGGCCATTTCGTCCCGCCTCTCCATGGCGCTCAGGATCCCGCGATCCATCTCGGCATCGACCACGAAATGACTCAAGCCGCCGGAGGCGACGATCGCCACGGTTTCGTCGCTATCCCAGGATTCGATCGCGCGGCGCAGCGCATGGCCCAGCGCGAAGCAACGGCGAGCGGTTGGCTGGTTCGGCGGATAATAGGTGTTGAGCATGATCGGCACCTGGGGCGCCATATGCTTGCTCATCAATCGCCGGTAAACGAAATTGTAGGCATGACCGAGCTTTTGCCCGTTCGCCAGCTTGCGGATATGGGCGATATCGAACTCGGCGCCGGTCAGGGATTGCACCAGATGCTTGGCCAGGGCCGGCTGGCACGGATAGGTGGTTGCCGTCTCGCCGTAATTGGCCCACACCGAACTGGTGAACCACGGATTGTTTTTGTGCTTCCAGTCCGGTCCGGGCGGAATGTTGTCCACCGACTCGCCCCAATAGATCGCGATGGCCGGCATATGGTCGGCGGAATATACCTCGCGCTGGTCGTCGCCGATGGTGACGACGATGTCGGGCGCGACCCGCGCCATGGTCCCGGCCAGGGTGTCGATGGAGCGCTGGATCGCCGCGTGACGCTCCGTCATCCTCTCCTTGGTCACCTCTGGCCCAATCCAGCCGGCCTTCATCCGCGCATGCAAATCATAATCACCGACACGCGGATCGTTACGGTCGTCGGCGCCCTTGGCCTGCCACTGCTCGACCGGCGCGCTGAGTTGCGGGCTATGGGACGTACCCATCCCCAGAACGATCTTGGCCATGCTGAAGTCCGCCCTGTTTCAGTGCGATCCCTGGAGGACCGCCACAATCTCGATCTGAAAGAATACCTGATCTCCCAGCTCGCTGTTAACCGCATGACGCGCCGGGCGGCTGTGCTCGTCGGGGAACATGGCCAGCCATTCTTTGTCGAAGTATTGGCGCATTTTGCGATCCTTGATGTACAACGTCAGGCGGATGATATCCTCCGGCGTGCCGCCGGCGGCGGCCATGAAGCGCCGCACGTTCTGCATGGCGACTTTGGCCTGCTCGGCGGGGTCTGAAGGTGTGGTCTGGGTATCCGGGTCATGCCCGGAAATCCCCGAGGAATAGACCATATTGCCGATTTTACTGCCCATCGGGATCGGTGCCTTATGGCCGATGCCCGGAACCTCGATCGAGTGGCGCTTGCTCATGTCCCCGTCACCTTTCTTATAGGAAATTCAGAGTAGCTTATTTATCCGCTAATAATACCCGAGTTGGTTTGATATTCTATATTTGCCTTCACCCGCGCGACAATTCGGTGGCGAAAAGTGCGCAAAGGTGAGCCCCAAGCGGGTCAACAGGCAACCCATGGCGAGGAGTTCGGATATGCGGGAGTCAGCATGAGGTTTGGGAAAGTCATCATTTCCTGCTGCATCCTGCCCCGCGGGGGGAATCGGCTGACGACAGGCTTGGCACATCGTCGCTGACCATGGCGAAATCCCTATCCGCCGGCCCCGCGCTGATGAGCGCAGCTTGATTTAGATCAACGCGGCCATCTGGCAGGTCGGTTACCGTGGCCGCGGTGTCATCACCACACGGAGGGTTTTATGTTAACGAAAGAGTTGAACGAAAAACTGACCCGCATCGGTCCGGGGACACCGATGGGCAATATGTTTCGCCGCTATTGGCACCCGATCGCCGGCGCGGCCGAGCTCGACGAAACCCCGACCAAGAAAATCCGCCTGCTGGGCGAGGACCTTGTCCTTTACCGCGACAAGTCCGGCACTCTCGGGTTGGTCCAGGAACAATGCCCGCATCGGGGGGTTTCGCTGGAATACGGCATTCTCGAAGCAGACGGCTTGCGCTGCCAGTACCACGGCTGGTGCTTCAACAATAAGGGCCAATGCACCGACCAGCCGGGGGAGGCGGACAACAGCACTTACAAAGATACGATAAAAATCACGGCCTATCCGGTCCGGGAACTGGCCGGGCTGATCTTCGCCTATCTCGGTCCGGAGCCCGCGCCGCTGTTACCGAACTATGACATGTTCGTGTGGAAAGACACGATCCGCACGATCGGACGTGCTGTCCTGCCGTGCAATTGGCTGCAGGTCATGGAAAACTCCGTCGATCCCGTCCATGCGGAATGGCTGCACGGGCACTATGCGCAGCAGGTTGGCCGGCAAAAAGAAACCGGCCTCAGCCGGCATCATGTGAAGATCGACTTCGACAGGTTCGAATACGGGATCGTCAAGCGGCGGTTGCTGGAAGGGCAGACCGAAGACGTCGACGACTGGCAGATCGGACATCCCCTGATATTCCCGAACTACCTGCGGACCGGTGGCATCGGGCGCTGCAATTTCCAAATCCGCGTGCCGGCGGATGACTATAACACGCTCCATTTCTGGTACACCTGCTACATGCCGGGCGGGCATGTGCCGGAGCAGAAGAGCATCCCGGTCTACGAGATTCCCTTCAAAAACGAGAACGGCAAGCTCGTCACCAGCTTCACCGACGGCCAGGATATCATGGCCTGGGTAACCCAGGGACCGATCGCGGACCGGACGACCGAGCGCCTCGGCCGAACGGACAAGGGAATCGTCCTGTACCGCAAGATGCTTCAGGAAGAGATGGAGAGGGCGGAACGTGGCGGGGATCCTCTCGGGGTCATCCGCGACCCCGAGAAAAACCGCATCATCGAGTTTCAGAACGAAAAGGAGAAAGGCCAGTTCGTCAACGTGAAGTCGGCGCTCGACCTTATCCAACTGAGACGGTCGAGGGAACAGTTCAACCCGAAAATCAACGAGATCGTCGAACTGTTCGAGAAGGCATCGACCTAAGCATCACGTTCGCATTCCGGCCGTTCAGCGCCCGAGCAGGTCCTTCATATGCTGACGGACCTTCTCGCGCGTATTCACCGTGAATTCCCATCCGTAAGTGTCGAGGTAGGACACGCCGGGCTTTGGAATGGCGGTGGCCGGCAGGAAGCTCGCTTCGTCGATGTCGTTGCGCGTTGGCGCTTCCTTGCGCGCGCGGGCCCAGACCTCCATGCCTTCCTTTGACGCTATCCAATTGGCGAACAGCTTGGCCGCTTCCGGATGGGGCGCGTTGTTGAACAACGCGAGCATGCCGAACCCGGCCGATACGGTCGCGGGCAGTTCGGGCAAGCCATAGACCGCCATCACCGGGAATCCTTCCGCCCGCATCTTCTGGACCTGGTCGTCGTCCGCGTTGAAGGCGATCGGGTAGGTGCCGCGCAACAGCCAATCCGTCAGTTGCCGCGAGTCGCGGCTGATGGCCGGCTTCTGATCCACGTAGAGCTTCTTTACACCCTCCTCGCCGAACGTGAGATAGAATCGCGCGGCGATATTGACCCCGCTGCCGAGCAGCGACGGATCCTCGGCGGAGATTTTGCCCCGCCACTTGGGATCGAACAGGTCGCGTCCGGTGCGAATCTCGTTCGGATTGACGGCGGCTGTATTGAGATAGAAGGACGGCTGCACCTGGTTGGAGAGCCGCAAGACATACTGCTGCTCCGGATCGGCGAACCAGAGTTCGCCCTTCTTCCATTTCGATCCATCCAGCACCTCAGGCAGAATCAGCACGGGCCTGAGCGGCGCCAGCATCTGCTCGCGGTGAAAAATCGTCGACATGGACTGGACGCCGCCGATCACGATATCCGCCGTATAGAGCCTGGAACTGCGTTCGGCGCGCAAGCGGCCGGCCTGTTCGCTGGTGCGGCCACCGAGATACTCCACGGTAATCCCGAAGCGCGCCTTGAAGGCGGACGGCAGGGTCTGCCGCACCTCCTGGTCGGGCGGGCCGACGACGACCACCTTCCCCTCGCGCTTCGCCGCGGCGACAAGTTCATCCCAGGTCTGGGTTCCTTGCGCAACCGCCGACTGCGCGAAAGCCTGCGAAAATAGCGAGAAACCCAATACCGCCGCCCATAAAAACCGTGCCATGGCCCATACCTCGTGTTGTCGTTCGCTGATGTGTGTCCTACCCGTTCACGCCTTCCCGATCGGCGCCGGCTCTCGCCTGCTTGAGCGCCGTGGCAAACCACCGCATCTCCTCGATAAAGGGCTCGACGTATTTGTCATGCTCGCCGGGATCGAATTTGCCGACATTGCCGAACGTGGGCGCATTGGCCAGCGGCACCATCTGCAAGGCGATGACCACGTCACGCACTTGCTCGATGGCACGCGCCCCGCCCGCCCGGCCCGCCGAGACGCCGCAGATTCCCACCGGCTTGCGCTCATATTCCGCCAGCACGGAATCGAGCAGGATCTTGAGCTCTCCGGGATAGCCGTGGTTGTATTCCGGCGTCACGATGGCGAGGCCATCCGCCCTGGCCATGAGGTCCCGCCATGGCAACATGGGCGGCTGGATCTGACGCGAGTGGTAGGTCACGCCGGTGACATAATCGCGAACATCGACGAATGGCGTCTCGAACCCCGCCGCCTGCATTTTATCGGCCAGGAAACGGGCGACCGCTTCCGACCGGCGGCCTTCGCGGCCGGAACCCAGTAACAAAGGAATCAACAGCTTTTGCGACATCTCGTCTTTGCTCTTTCACGTTTTTGTTGAGCGGTGCCCGTTCACCAACCTTATCGCGTCCGCGCGCGGTCAGCGCAACATTTTCTCCATCATCTTGCGAACCATCCCCTTGGTCTTTACCGAGAATTCCCAATCGTAGGAATCGAAGTAGTTGCCCCCGGCGTGGGGAATGGTCTCCTTCGGCAGGAAGCTCGCTTCGTCGATATCGTTGCGCGTGGTCGCCCTCAGGCTTGCGCGCGCGTAGATCTCCAAGCCTTCCTTGGAGGCGAGCCAGTTGACGAAGAGCTTGGCCGCATTCGGGTGCGGCGCCTTGTTGAACACCACGATCATGCCATTGCCGCCGGTAACCACCGCCTTCATGTCGGGTAGATCGTACACCGCCGATACCGGCAGACCTTCGTCGCGCATCTTCTCGACCTCGCCGAAGTCGCCGCCGACCGCGATCGGATAGGTGCCGCGCAGCAGCCAGTCGGTGATCTGCCGCTCGTCGGAGCTGATCACGGGCTTTTGATCGACATAGAATTTCCTGAGAAAGTCCTCGCCGCCCAACTGGGCGTAGAGCTGCGCGGCGATGTTGCTGCCGGTGCCGCTCGTGCGCGGGTCGTGGACGGCGATCTTGCCTCTCCATTTTGGATTGAGCAGAAGATCGTGCGCCGTGCGCATGTCCTCCGGCTTCACATAATTGGTGTTGACCGTGAACGACTCGCCCATGTAGCTGAACAACCGCAGCACATACTGCTGCTCGGGATCGGGAAACCACAACTCGCCTTTTTTCCATTTCGATCCGTCCACGACCTCGGGCATGACGAGCAAGGGCTTGATGGGATCGAGCATCTTCTCCGCATAGAACACCGTAGCCAGTGTCTGGATCGCCGCGAGCGCTATATCGGCCGTGTACAGGCCAGCGGCGCGTTCGGCCCGCAGCCGAGATGCGGCCGCGCCGCCGCGGCCGCCGAGATACTCCATATCGACGCCGAACCGCTTCTTGAAGGCGGGGCCCAGCACCCGGCGCACCTCCTGATGGGCCGGGCCGATGACCACGAGCGTGCCTTCGCGCCGCGCCGCGGCGGCCAGTTCATCCCACGTCGGCGCGGGTTGCGCCTGCGCGAGCGACGCCCAGCACAGCGCCGCCAGCGCGACCAGCTTCGCCGTCACGCCATAAAGCCCATTGCTCCCAGTCATGACTTTTCTCCCACCAGCTTGCAGTAATAGCGCCACAGGGGTTCGTTGTCCTTTTCCCGCTTCGATTTGGCGAATGTGGCGATGTCTTCCGCCGAGATCGGCTCGGGGTTGCCCAAGAGATGCGCGCGGTAGTTCATTTCGGCCAGGTGATTGAGCTTGATCGCGGTCAAGGTCGCGTCCTCGATGTCCCGTCCGATGGTCGTGATGCCATGACCCTTCATCAGGCAGGCGCGCCCCTTCATGGTGGCGGCGAATTTCTGTCCCAGCTCGTCGTTGGTGACCGTAACGCTGCTCGGATAGGTCGGGATGCCCTCCAACAGCAGCCGCAGGCTGCTCGGGTCGTAGCCGCCGTAGAGCGGCATCAGCGCCTTGTTGCAGATGGTGAACAGGACCACCGTCGGCGGATGGGCGTGGACCACCGCCTCGATCTCCGGCCGCGTGCGGTAGAGCCAGGTATGGATGAAGACTTCCCGCGGCGGCTCCAGGTCGTCGCGACCGTCGAGCTTGTTGCCTTCGAGATCGACGAGAATGACCTCATCCGAAGTGGTGTAGCGCACGCCCGACTCGCCCGCGCCGCGGGCGCGGATCAGCACGGTATCGGTGCCGGGAACACGCATGCTGAGATGGCCCGTCGCCGCCTTGGTCAGATCGAGCTTGCCGATTACCCGGCAGGCCTGGGCCACTCGTTCCCTGAATTGCTCTAAAGCAACCGTCCGCAAAGAACCTTCCGAAACGATATTCACGATGTCACGCCTCCCAATATGCGAAGCCCATGGCGCAGCCGATGCCGGTGGGCGTGCGTAGCTAAGCCATCAGTTCTCCTCTCGCGGCCGGCGCGGCTCGCTCATGGCTCACCGAAGAAACGCACCGCGTTGTCCCACATCATCTTGCGCGTCGCGTCGTGACCGATGCTGTTCTCCCACGCCAGCACGCGGTCGGCCGATTCGGGGAAGCGCGATTCCGCGTGGGGGTAGTCGGAGCCGAACATCAACAGGTGGTCGCCCATGAGGTTGTTGACGACTTGGACCATCTCGGGGCCCTCGTGCTGCTCGATGGCGGCGAAGAAGCGGCCGCCCACCATGTATTCGCTCATCTTCTGCTTGAGATCGGCGACATAGCCCAGGTAGAGCACTTGGTCGTCCATGCGCTTCGCCCAGAACGGCAGCCAGCCGAAGCCCGATTCCAGCACCCCGTAGCGGATCTCGGGATAGCGGTCCATGAGGCCGCCGCCGAAGAACGCGCCGACCGCGCGCATGGCCGCCCACGGGTGACTGGCGCAGCGGCCGAGGAATGGATTGCTCCACATGTCGCGATAGCCGGGGTAGCCGGAGGAAAGACTGTGGTGGATCACGCACAGGCCTTGCTCCTGCGCCGCCGCCCAGATCGGATGCAGGTCCGGATGATCGATCGGATAGTCGATCGGCAGCTTGGGATGGATCGCCACGCACCAGCGCTGAGATCCCCAACGCTTGATCTCGGCGACCGAGCCCTCGATCGAGTAGGGCGTGACGGTCAGGCAGGATTTCAGGCGACTGGCATCACGATTGCAGAAATCGTTGAGATAGCGGTGCTCGGCATAGATGAATTCCATCTCGACGTCGGGGTCCGGATGTCCGGCGCCACCGCTATGCACGATGAAATGCACGTCGGATCCCTCTTCGTCCATGTCGCGCAGGCGCGCCGCGGAGTCATGGTCGCCGCCGCCTTCTGTGGGGAAATGGACACCCATGAAGGTTTGGAACTCGCGCTTCGCATTTTCGCGCGGAGCCGCCTCGCCCAGATAGCGCGGCTTCGACTTGCTCCAGCCCTCGCGTTTGCCGAAGCGGTAGCGGTGGTGATAGGGCGCTTGCCGCTTCTCGCCGGCCATGCCGACCAGAACCACTTCCAGGTTCTCCTCGAGATCGGGAACGCGCTCCCGGAACGATGCGGGCAGGTAAGGACGAATGGCTTCTGCAGAGGGACGAACGTGGGTATCCGCGTCGAAAACTTTTATTCCATTGCGCATGTCGATGATCCGCCTCTTGAATTGGGTTGATGAAACTCCTGGGACCCTCCGTTGACCGTCCGTTCTCTGTTTCAGACGTTTTGTGGCACGCGATTCGAAAGTCTCGCCACAAGGCCGTCGATGAAGCCCTCGTCGTCGAGCGTCTTCACCCAGTGCATATCCCATAGGGACAGGGGGTTGATCCCTGCCGCGTCGGGATACTCGACGGTGGCGATCTCGTAAGTGTTGGCGATGGCCTGGGGCGTCGGATAGGGCTTCGGCTTCAGTCCTTTGACGATGGCATCGAACTGCCGCTCCAACTCATCCCGTCTGTCGATCTTCATGCGCCGCATCGGCTCGCCAGCGACGATCGCCAGCGCCTCATCGCGCCGGAAGAGCATCAGACAGACCGCGTGGATCACGGCCTTGAGGTAGTCCGTGAGGAGCGCCCCATTGTCCGCGGCGAAGCGCGCAAGGCAGCCATGGGCATATTGGCCGACGATCGGGATGTCGGGCGCGTCAAGGACCTTCAATCCGGCGGCCAGCGCGTCGGGCAGATAGAGCGGCGACAGGAAGGCCGCGACGCACTCGCCGGATGCGACTTTTTTCCATTGCCCCCAACGGCCGATGTCGCTGTCCTTGAAAAAGGCGGTCCCGACGTCCTTCTCCAAGCCCATCATCCGCAGCCATTGAACGATGGCGTGAGGCTGCCCGGAGGGACGCATCGCCATGGTGCCGCCCTTGAAATCCTCGGGACCGCGGACGTTTGGAGCCACCACCAATTCCAAATTCCCGCCCTTGCTCGGGGCACAGAAGAACGTCACCTTCTCGCCTGCGACGGCACGCTCGTAGAGATATTCCAGGTGTTCCATGATGACGTCGCAGGCGCCGTCGAACAGCGCCGCTTCATAGTCTTCGGTGCCCTTGATCTGACTCACCTCGACATCGATGTCGTAGTGACGCCGCGCCATTTCCCGGATGCAGAAAATGACCGGCGTGCGGTCGTTGTCGCGATAGGCGAGCCTGATTCGTCTCATGGCCTCACCTGACCTGTACCCTGAGTTGCCGCCGCCGCTTCCTGCAAAAGGCTGAAGTCGGCGACCGATTCCGGCGCCGTCTGGCCGCTCGCGCCCGCGTCGGCCAGGTAGGCGGTCAGGGCGCGGCGGTTGGGATATGGCACGGCGGGAAGGCGCGTTCGGACGAATTCAGTGGCGCGCCACTCCAGCACATGCGGGTCGGTCACGTTGCCGTGCCGGCGGTAAGCCTCGCGCGTGACCTCCGGGTCCGTCTTGGCGCGCCCCACCGCTTCGAGCACGGCGGTAAGGAACCGCTTCACGGTGTCGCGCCGGGTCTCGATCAGGTGGCGCGTGGTCGAGATATCGGCGCCGCTGACGAAAATCCCCAACTGCTCGAGTTCGGCGAGCGGCGTCACCGCGGCGCTCCGCTCGCCCAAGGCCTTGACGTTCTCGATATCGACGATGGTGGCATCGATATCGCCGCTCACGACGAGTTCAAGACGGGCGCGCGACTGGTTCAAGCCCGTGGCAACCAATTGAACGTCGCGGTCTGGGTCGAGGCTGAGGGCCTTGAGAGCCGCCCGGGCGAGCCGGTCGGCGCTCGAGCCCGGACTGCTGATCCCGACCCGCCTGCCCTTCAGGCCCTCGACGCTGCCAACCGCCGAGCGCGCCACCAATTGAAAGCTATCCTCGCCCAGGCTGGCGATCACCGCCAACTTCGCGCCGTCCTTCACCGCAGCCTTCACCACCGGATCGCCGTTCCCGAGGAAGATCTGGATCTCACCCGCGAGGAGCTTCGGGATGGCGAGGGTGCCCGGCGTGACCCGAATCATCTCCACGTCCAGCCCGTGCTTCGCGAAGAGTCCGGTGTCCTTGGCGATTGCCACCGGTATTTTGGCGCTCTGCAGATTGCTGTAGCCGAGCACCAGCCGCTCCTGCGCTTGTGTACGGCCCGTGACGCCCGCGAACAAGGCGATGGCGCAGCAGATCGGCCACAGGAAACGATGGATCATCACTTGAACGTCACCACCAGATGGGCTGGGCTGGACTGGGCGCCGCCGGCGCCGGGATGCTCGACCACGATGGAATAGAGGCCGGGAGTCCGGATCAGGCTGGCAGGCACCGTGGCGCTCAGCTCGCGGCTGCGCCGGAAATTCTGCGGGAACTTCGCCGGACGGAATTTTACCTCGGCGGGAATGGGCGTGCCGTTCAGCTTCACCACGTCTGTGCTGAGGAAATTGCGCCCGACGATGGTGAGCTTGACGGGTTCGCTTCCTTCGGCGACCGACGCGGGGCTGACACTGTCGATCTCCGGCGCTTGACGGTCCGATTGCGGCCGCGGGATCGGATTGCGGTAATTGGCGTGATAGAACGGCGGCTTGATCGCGCGGCCCTCCTGAAACACCATGCTGATCCGCTGGGTGGCGGCGATATCGTCGAGCGGATTGGCGTCGAGCACGACCAGGTCGGCGAAAGTACCCGGCGCCACCACGCCGAAATCCTTGAGCCGCCCCATGCGTTCCGCGGGATTCCGCGTGCCCGCCATCAAGGCCTGCATGGGTGTCAGACCGGCCTCGACGAAAAGCGCCATCTCGGTATGCACCAGCACACCCGGCAGGCCGGCGTTGGGATCGGAGCCGGTCTGCAGCTTGCCGCCCGCCCGGGCGAAGCGACGAACGAAATCCTGGAGCTTGCCATAGCCGTCATGGATCGTCGCTTCGAGCTTGGGATCGAGTTTTGCCGTTCCCGCGAAGTACTCCTGAGTGTTCTGGCCAAAATACGGGGGGATGTAGGCCAGGGATGGTTGGGCGAAGAGCTTGCGTTCGTCCGCCGCGTAGCGCTCGCGCTGGCTCGAGAAGGCGCGCCAAGCGGTGGCCATGGTCGGCGACCAACTCGTCTTGTGCCTGAGCATCGCCTGGATGACGCGGTCGTAGTAGGGCTCCTCCATGAAGCTGTGGACTTCCTGGCTGGTCAGCCGATCGGTGGCGCGCGAGCGTCCTTCGTGGAGCTGCTTGCGCGCCTCGTCGCTGCCGATAGTGCCCATGATCACCGAATGGGAGTGTTCGATGTCGTCGATCGGAATGCCCGCGAGCACCGCCTCGATGCCGTTGACCGAGTGGGTGATGACGATCTTTCCCGCCTTGTGCGCCTCGTCGGTAATCGCGCTCAGGAGCTCGGGCGACAGGGCCTCGAGAGCCTTTATGGCGTCGACGTTGAGCGCCAGCAGCTCGCGCACCTTCTGGCGTGCCTCCTCGGCCGTCTTGATGCCCCGTTCGGCGCGGCCGCGCGACCCGCCCTCGCCCGCGTCCTCGTCGCCTATGCCATTGATCCGACCGCCAAGCAGCAGCCGCGGACCGACAATCCTGCCCTTCGCGATCCCGTCCCGTTGCGCCATGCTCCAGGCCAAGGGGTTGTCGCCGACATCGTGAGCGGTGGTCACGCCGTTCGCGATATAGAGCTCGCCGTGCCACTCGCGATAGTGCGCGTGGGTATCGATCAGCCCGGGGATGATCGTCTTGTCCTTGAGCTGGACGATTTCGGCGCCCGCCGGCACCGTAACCTCCCCACTCCTGCCCACCGCCTGGATGCGCTTTCCATCGATGACGATGACGGCGTCCTTGATCGGCTCGCCGCCATTGCCGTCGATCAGCAGCCCGACCTGCAGGACCGTCGCGGCTCGCCCCTGGCCTGGCCAAGCCAGGCCAAGCACAACCGTCAGGGCAACCAGCAGGCCGGGTATCCTGGCGCAGAACCCACCCACAGGACGGCGCGGCGTCATGTTGGTCGGCCTCTCGATATCTGCCCGGATCACCATGGCTGCGCCCTCCTGCGTTGGTTCAAGCGTGGACGAGTGTGACGCTCTGGAGATCGGCGATGTTGAGATTGAGCGGGATGGAGCGCCACGAGTCGCCCGCGTCGTCGCTGGCGTAGAAGTCGCCGTTGCGGCAGGCGGCATAGACGCGGCCCGGAATGGCGTCGTCCACCACGATGGCCTCGGGGAACTCCTTGCTCTCGATGCCATTGCCCAGACGGGCCCAGCTTTTACCGCCGTCGCTCGAGCGGATCATCGCCGACTCTGCGCCGGTATCGCGCCGCCGCCATTGGCCCGGCTGCCCGTGGGCCAGCGCCGCATAGAGCCGTGTCGGATCGCGCGGGTCGGGCGTCAGCGGCACCGAGTATTCCTGCGGGAAGTTCATCGCCGCCGGCGCCCAGGTGGTTCCGCCATCGTCGCTGGTGTAGAGGGCGCGGCCGGGCACGCTACCCTTGCGCGAATCATGACCGCCGGTGGCAATGACCAGCCGCTTCGGATTGGATGGATCGATCACGATGGTGTGGACGTCGCAGTCGACATTGTTGTCGAGCAGCTTCCATGTTTTGCCGCGATCGGTGCTCTTGACGATGTAGCCGACCTGCAGGGCGGCGTAGATGATGTCCGGGTTGGTCGGATCGACCGTCACGTCGCGCACATGGGGCTCCACGGTGGCGACCGGATAGGGGACCGTCGCAATGAACGGAATGTCCCAGATGGCGTCGAAGCGGACCCAGTTCTTGCCCTCGTCCTCGCTCATGAACACGTCGATCGGCTCGCAGCCGGCATAAATGCGGCTCGGGTTACTGGGATCGACGGTGACGCAGCGCACCTTGCCCGGACCGCGCCGGCCATAGCAGGGCTTCTTCCAACTCTTGCCGAAATCCTCGCTGACCCAGACGCCGTCGCCGCGCGTGCCGGCGAAGACCTTGTTCGGCTCATTGGGGGAGACGGCGACCTCGGGGACTTCCCAGTTCTTCAGCCCGCGCTCGACGATCGTCCACGACTGCTGATCGTGGCTGCGCGCCGTAATGACGCCCTGGTCCGTTCCGATATAAAGCACGCTATCCATGCCAACCTCCATCCGTCTGTCATTCGTTGAGCCGCGGTGCGCGGCGCGATCCATTGGCTATCGCCCCAACATTTCCTTGAGGCGTAGGCGGACCTTCTTTTTCGTCGTCATCGTGAATTCCCAACCCGAGAGATCGAAGTAATTGACGCCGGGGGCCGGTATGGACTCCGGCGGCACGAAACTCGCCTCGTCGATATCGTTGCGTGTCGTTGCCCATCCTGATGCGCGGGCATAGACCTCGAGCCCCTCCCTGGAGGCGAGCCAGTTGACCGCGAGTTGCGCCGCGTTCGGGTGGGGCGCGTCCTTGAACATGGCGACCAGACCGTTACCCACTGTGACCGTGCCTCCAGGTCAGGCAGGCTGAGCACCTGCATCACCGGCATGCCTTCCTTGCGCATCTCCTCGATGCGCGCGTCGTTGACGCCGAAAACGATGGGATAGGTGCCGCAACCGCTTCATCGCTTCAGAATATTCCTCCCTGTCGTCAGTCGCGCCGCTGCTTCATTATCTCCCGCATAACCTCGCGCAGCCGCGGGCGCTCGGTCACGTTGAAATTCCAGTCGGAGGTATCGAAATATTCGACACCCGGTTGCGGCACTCGTTCGACCGGCATGATTTTGAGAGCGACCACGTCGATGTCGTTGCGCGTCGGCGCCACGGCGAGCGAGCGGGCATAGATCTCCATACCCTCGCGCGACGCCAGCCAATTGGCGAACACCTGCGCCGCGGCGGGATGGGGTGCCCGGTCGAAGATCGCGAGATGACCGTTGCCGGCCGAGAGCGACCCGCCCATGTCATCGAGGCGATAGATCTCCTTGACCGGCAGGCCTTCCTTGCGCATGGCGTCGATCTGGTCGTCGTCGACGCTGAAAGCGATCGGATAGGTGCCGCGCAGCAGCCAATCCGTGAGCTGCCGGCGGTCGCGGCTGATGACCGGCTTCTGGTCGATATAGATCTGCTTCGCGAAGTCCGCCCCATACTGGAGATACAAGCGCGATGAGGTATTGCTGCCGCTGCCCGGCTGGGTGGGGTCGTCGAACGAAATCTTGCCGCGCCACTTCGGGTTGAGCAGGTCGCGGGCGGTGCGCAAATCCTCGGGCTTCACATGCTGGGTATTGATGTTGAAGGCCGACTGCACCGAGCTCGCCAGCCGCAGCGAATGCTGGCGCTCGGGATCGACGAACCACAGCTCGCCTTTCCTCCATTTCGAGCCATCGATCACGTCCGGCAGGACGAGCAAGGGCTTGAGCGGAGTCAGCATCCGCTCGGGGTGGAGAATGAGCGCCATGGTATCGATGCCGGCGATCGCCACGTCGGCCGTATAGAGCCCGGCTTTGCGCTCGACCCGCATGCGGTTGCCGAGGTCAGAGCCGCGCCCGCCGATATATTCGACGCTCACGCCGAAGCGCGCCGCGAACTGGTTGGTCAGGTTCTGCCGCAGCTGGGCATCCGGAGGCCCCAGGACGACCACCCGTCCCTCGCGCTTCGCGGCGGCGACCATATCGTTCCACGATTGCGCCGCGGTCTGTGTCATGGAGAGCCAGCCGACGGCGAGCAGCGTCAGCAGACCGATCGCATGCTTACCTTTCGACGCATGCCGACATTGGACCATCATTTGTGACCTCCATCTGTGCCGCCTGAGATGTTCAAGAGCCCGAAGCGCCGGCCGACCAGGATCATCACGACGATAATCGTGGTGATCAGCAGGCCGAGAGCAGCGGCGCGCTCGAGCTCGCCGGTGAAGCTGTATTCCAGAAGAAGGATCGAAAGCGGTCGGGACTGAGCGCTATAGAGCAGCACCGGCGTGCTGATGCTGGTCAGCGCGCTACCGAAGTTGAGCATGCCGACCGTCAACGCCACCGGCGCGACCAGGGGCAGCAAGATGCGCAGGTAGGTATAGCTCCACGACCCGCCGGCGACACGCGCCGACTCTTCCAGATCCGGCCCGAGCTGCAGGAACGCCGACTTGAATGCCTGGGTGCTGACCGGACTGTCCTGAATCGTGAGGGCGACCGCGATGCCGAAGACTGTGCCATAGAGCACGGTGCTGAGCGGCGTCGCCAGGAAGATCCACAGCAGCCCGAGGCTCATAAGGATGCCGGGGATAACCCACGGTAGCCAGCAGAAGAATTCCAACGCCGGCCCGACCGCCGTCTTCTTCGGCGATGCCAACAGATACCCGACGGCCGAATAGAGCAGAACGCCCATCACCGCGGTCGCGCTGGCGATGATCAGACTGTTCTGCAGCGAGACGAGGAAGATGGGATCGTTAATCAGGTTCTGCCAATGGGACAGGGTGAACGGGTTGCTGATATGGAAGAAACCGTAGCGCCGCATGAACGAGCCGATGACGAGAAACGCCAGCGGCAGCACCATCATGACGATAAACCACAGGATGAAGGCGCCGAGCGCGACATGGCGCCATTTGCCGAGCTTGATCCGCAGGGTCGAATAACCCTGGCCCGTGACCACCGTGAACTTCCTGTTGCTTTGAAAATAGCGGCGATAGACGACGGCGAGCACGGCGAGCACCAGCAGGAACACCGAGCCCAAAGCCGTGGCCTCGCCATAGGCCGGCGGCTCCTGCTTCAGATAGTCATAGATGCGAGTGCCGTAGACGAAGATATTGGCCGGCGTTCCCAACAACAGCTCGGTGTTGAACGACTCCAGCCCCCTGATGAAGCTCAGCACCGCGATGGCGAGGATCATGGGCGACAACACCGGGAAGGTGATGCGCCACAAGGTGGTGAAGGTATTGGCGCCGGCCACCCGGGCGGCTTCTTCCAGCGTCGCGCCGAGACGGCGGAACAGCGGCGTCAGCAGCATGACCTTGAACCAGATGCCGCCGGTACCGAGATGGACCCAGACGATGCCCCAGAAGCTGTACGGATTGAACAGCGGTCCATCGACGAACGGCAAGGCCATGGCGGCGGCGTTCAGGAATCCGAAATTCGGATCGAGCAGCAGCATCCAGGCCAGCGTCAGGGGAAAATCCGGCACGAAGAACGCGAACCAGCACAGCATCTCGACCACATGACCGCCGGGCATGTCGGTGCGCGCGATCAGCCAAGCAACGATGACCGCGAGAAACAGCGATGGGATGAGGCGCACCACGGAGAATAGGAAGCTCATCCACAGCGAACTCAGGGTCTTCGGGTCGGAAAAGGCGCGGACCCAGTTGTCGATACCATAGGCCGCTTCCTGCCCGGGCGGCGCGGTGTTGAAGCTGCCGACCAGCAGGAACAGCACCGGCAGGGCCATGACCACCGAGAAGAACAACAGCGCCACCAACTCCGCGATGCGCGAGCCGCGCGAACCGCGCAATCCGGGGGGCAAGACAGATATGTTCGGAAGTGAAGCGACGGTCATGGCGGTAATATCGTGATGCATGCTGGGTTGAAGGCCAGACGGATATCGGAACCCACGGGATAATTCTCCTTTTTGGTCGCCGGCAGGACGAGGGAGCGGCCCGCGGCCCGGATGGTGTATTCGAGATGATCGCCCATGTAAGTGATCCGCTCGATTTTGCCGCTCACTTGATTCGGCTCAAGATTACCCATGGGTAATAGAGCGATGTCTTCCGGACGGGACAGGATGCGCATTGGCCCCCCGTCGCTGAATTGCCCGTTCGCGCCCGCACCCACCGTAATTCGCCCGCTGCCTTCCACATCCATCCAACTGCGTCCCGCATCCGTGCGCATCGTGCCCCTGACGATGATCGTGCGGCCGAGGAAATCGCCGACGAACCGCGTCGCCGGCCGTTCGTAGATCTCGATCGGTGTGCCGACCTGCTCCAATCGGCCCTTGTTGAACATCGCTATGCGGTCGGATAGGGACATGGCCTCGGCCTGATCGTGGGTGACGTACACAACCGCGAGATTGAGCCGCTGCTGGAGAGCGCGCAGCTCGCTCCGCATCTGCTCGCGAAGCTTGACGTCGAGGTTCGAGAGCGGCTCGTCGAGCAGCAGGAGGCTCGGCGTGTAGACGATGGCGCGGGCAAGAGCGACACGCTGCTGCTGACCGCCGGACATCTGAGTCGCGCCGCGGTTCTCCATCCCGGCGAGACCGACGATCTCCAGCGTTTCCAGCACCCGCTTCCTGATGACCGCCGAGGATTCGCGCCGCACGCGCAGCGGGAAGGCGACGTTCTCGAACACCGTCAAGTGTGGCCAGATCGCATAAGACTGAAACATCATGCCGACACCGCGCTTGTCCGGCGGCACCCACACGCCCCGTTGCGGCGCGGCCAGGCACCGGCCGTCGAGAACAATCTCCCCGGAATCCGGGGTTTCCAGTCCGGCCAGGAGCCGGAGCGTGGTGGTCTTGCCGCATCCCGAGGGACCGAGCAGGGTGAAGAATTCGCCGGGCGCGACGGTAAAGCTGATGTCGTCGACAACTCTCGTGCCCCCGAAGCTTTTCACGACATGGTCAAAGTGTAGAAGTGCGTTGGTCACCACGTTCCCCATCGGCGGCCGGTCGTCAGCCGCGGTTGTGCATTCAACTCAGTACGATCCTCGCGGTCGCGCCGGACTCGCTTTTCACACCGTGACCAGCCGCTGGCCGGAGCATCGGCGCGATTTTTTTTCAACCACGTGGCGTTTGCCGCTCGCCGCCGCATGAACAAATCGAGAAGGTTTGTTGGAATACGCGCCGCACTGCGCGGAGGCCGCAATTTTCCATTGCCGCGAAAACTCCCGATGCGCGCTAACTATTTGTTTTAACACGCTTATTTTTATCTGCTACGATCAGCATAGATACAACCGTCAATCGAGTCAAATAAACCTCCAATAAAAAATCACGACGCGAAAGGGAGCGCGCAGCGAGAAAAGAGGTTTGCTGAAACTATCGGCCGAAAGGGTCTTGCGCAGGGCGCTCGTTCATAAGACGCCGAACCAGTTGGCGGTGCGCCAGGGCAAGGCGGGATCTCGCGCGTGAAGCACGAATGTACGGCTGCCGATTGATCGACCATGGCGTAGCCATCATGAGCAGCGGCGATGTTGAAAAAGGCACCTCACTCGCGTCGCTTCGCGCGTTTTAGAGAATTCAGAAGTTCTGAAATCAAGTTCTGTAATAAAGCGTGGCAGACGGTGAAGACGATCGGCAGTCCGGCGCTGCCGTCCGGAAATCGACAGATCGGCACCCTCACAAAGACGGATCGGTAATCCGTCACTGGCGTTAACAAGAGAACCCAAGAACCGTGGCAGGACTTGATGTTGGACTGCGCAATCATCGGCGGCGGCCCGGCGGGGCTGACCGCGGCTATCTATCTCTCCCGCTTTCGTCGCACGTTTCGCATCATCGATGCCAATGAGAGCCGCGCCGCCTGGATTCCGCTCTCCCACAACCACGCCGGATTCCCCACCGGCATATCGGGGCGAGATCTGCTGGCACGGATGACGGCGCAGGCGCGCCGCTTCGGCACCCAGATCCAGACCGCCGAGATCGAGACGCTGACGCGGCTGAACGATGGCTCATTCGCCGCGCAATCGAGCGACGGGACTGAGCTGCGCAGCCGAACGGTTCTCCTGGCGACGGGCGTGGTCGATATCGAGCCTGACCTGCCCGACCTATTCCATGCCGTGCAGCGCGGCCTGATCCGCCACTGCCCGATTTGCGACGGCTATGAAGTGATGGGCGAGAATATCGGCGTGCTGTGTCCCGCCGGCGATCCGACCGCGGAGGCGCTGTTTCTCCGCACCTATTCGAGGCGGGTGACCATCATCTCAACCTGCGGGCCGTTGGAGCTGACGCGTGAGCGCCGTGCCGAACTCGATGATGCGGGCGTTGCCGTCGTCGAAAGTCCGGTCGCGCGGGTCGTGCTCGAGCAGGACCGCATCGCCAAGCTCGTGCTGCGGGACGGACGCGAGCTTGGATACGATACGATTTATTCGGCTCTGGGCACCATTCCGCGTGCCGATCTCGCCCGCCAACTCGGCGCGCGCCGGTGCGACGACGGCCGCGTCATCGTCGACGATCATCAGATGACATCGGTCGAAGGCTTCTATGCGGCCGGCGACGTTGTCGAAGGCCTGAACCAGATTTCGGTCGCCATGGGTCACGCGGCGATTGCCGCCACCGCGATCCATAACCGGCTTGGCCGCAACTGGCTATAATGACAAGCGTCTGTGGTTTTCCGAGTCCGCCCTGCCGCCCGCGCGATCCGGTTGATCAGCGAACTGAGCGCAGCGCCGGACGCTGGGCCATGCCCTGCAGATGGGCGACGACCTCGTCGACCTTCATCACGTCGGCATATTTGTGATGCAGATCGAACAGGCTCACCTTGTGGGAAATCTCGCTGCGATCGAAGCAGCATTCCTCCACCAGGACGACGTGAAGCCCATGCGAATGCGCATCGACCGCGGAAGCGCGCACGCAACCGGACGTGCTCTCGCCGCAGATGATGACAGTCTGCACGCCGAGCTTTGTCAGGTGCGGCATGAGCGGCGTGGCGAAGAAGCCGCTGGCGCGCTGCTTGGTGATGACCACATCGCCCGGCTGCGGCTTGAACTCCGGCCGGATGGCGTATTGCGCGGCATCGGCCCCCGACGCGGCCGTCGCGCGCTTGGTCGCGCCGATTCCAGCGGGCCGGCTGTCCGGCCGGCTGTCGCCGGTGGTGTAGAACACGGGGATTCCGGCGCCACGCGCCGCGGCGAACAAGCGTTTGGTCGGTTCGATCGCCGCATAGGCGTATTCGCCGCAAGAACTCGGGTGAGTCTTGATCGCCTCATTGACCGGCAACGGTCCTCCACCATAGACCAGTTCATAGAGGTCGATGGCAAGCAAGGCGGGCGCCGGTCCGACGAAGATCTCGCGTTCGTATTTCGCATAGATCTCCAGCACATTGGCCGGGATGACGTCCTGCCAGCAATGATCCTCGAATTTCTTGTCCATTTCGCTCCCCATTCACGCTTGTCTGCTCATTCCAAGGAGCATGCGCGAGCACTTCGACCGGCTTCATGAGTCCCGTGATCATTGCCCGGGTTTGGGCTTCTGATCGAGTGCCGCTTCGACGGCCCGATGCCCATCATCCCCGCAACCGGGGTCCAAAGGCAAATTGAGTTTTGCCGCCCCCCGACTGCAGCGCCTTCCATGGCCGGGTGACGTCACGGCCGTTCCTGGTAACGCATGAAATGATCGTAGAGCTGGATCGGATGGGTGATCGGCAGACGTCGATGTTGATTCCCGCGTCGCTGAGCGTCTCGTGCCAGGCCAATACGTGCTGATAGACGCTGTCGACAAGCGTGCCGTCGAGGTCGAGCAGGAAGGCGGATCCGACCTCGCGCCGAAGTGGCGGCTTTGGCCTCTCAACGGCCATGGAATCCCCGTGCCGGGGAGGCCACGTCATCGGAGCGTGAGCACAGCACCGCATCTCTTCTCCCGCTCGTAGGAAAGACAGAATTTACCGGGCGACATGGCGCGCGACCTTGCCCCCAATCAACAGCAGCGGGTAAGCCGATATTGTGGTTTAGCCTCCTAAACACAAGTTGAAGAGGGGCAGCACGGCGGACTATCATGTTCAATTAGAAGAATATGTAAGCAGGGAACGGTCGAAATAGGGCCGTCGCAGTCAGGGCTGCCAAGGCCCGGGCGATTACAATTTTGTCGGGAGTAAGCCATGCTGATGCAGGACGAGAACGATCGCTTGACCCGCGTGGGACCAGGCACGCCGATGGGCGCATTGCTGCGGCGCTATTGGTATCCCATCGCCGCAGTGTCGCAGATGAAGGATCGCGACACCCTGCCGGTCAAGCTGCTCGGCGAGGATCTCGTCCTCTACCGCGACCTCGCGGGCAAGTTCGGCCTGATCGCGGCGCGCTGTCCCCACCGCAGCATGTCGATGGTCTATGGCATTCCGACCGAGTGCGGCCTGCGCTGCCCCTATCACGGCTGGGCTTTCGATCATGCCGGCAATTGTGTCGAGCAGCCCTACGAGGATACCGAGAACCCCCAGGGCCGCTACAAGGACAAGATCAAGACCCCGGCCTATCGCGTGGCGCAACTCGGCGGCATGTTCTTCGGCTATCTGGGACCCGATCCGGTGCCGATCCTGCCGCCGTGGGATCTGTTCGTCATGGACGGTGTCATGCGCGAGGTCGGCCGCTCGGTGGTGCCGTGCAACTGGCTGCAGATCATGGAGAATTCCCTCGATCCGGTGCATGTGGAATGGCTCCACCAGCACATGCGCAACTACGTCCTGGGCAAGCTCGGCAAGCCGGAGAAGCAGCGCCAGCCGCAGTCGCACAAGAAGATCGGCTTCGACGTGTTCGACCACGGCATCGTCAAGCGGCGCGTGGTCGACAATAAGAGCGAGCAGGACGAGGACTGGGCGACCGGCCATCCGGTCATCTTCCCGAACTTCCTCAAGAGCGGCAGCGCCGCCTCGCCGGTGTTCCAGATCCGCGTCCCGGTCGACGACCACAACACCCACTATTGGTGGTATCGCTGCTACACTGCGGCGTCGGGCGTGCCGATCGAGGCGCAGACCGACGACGACATCCCCTTCTACACCGCGCCGGTGCCGCAGCTCGACCAATCGGGCCTGCCGCAATGGGACGTGCTCGACAACAACAGCGGCCAGGACATCGTGGCCTGGATCACCCAGGGCGCCATCGCCGACCGTTCCCTGGAATCCCTTGGCCGCTCCGACAAGGGCATCGTCCTCTACCGCCGGATGCTGCGCGACGCGCTGCAGGCGGTGGAAAGCGGCCGCGATCCCATGAACGTGTTCCGCGACCCGTCGCTCAAACGCATCGATCTCGCGGTCGAGAAGAACAAACTCGGCGTGGCGGGGGGCAATGTGGTGACCGGTATGCGCGCCGGCAACACCACGAAATACAGTCCCATCCTGAAACGGCTGGGCAACACCTCCCGATAAAGCACGCAGCGCTGACCTAATCATTGGAAGGAAGGGGTTGTCATGATGAAGCGTTTTTCCTCTAACCGGCTGGCCAATATTCTGCCCGGCCTGCTCGCACTAACGATTTTGTCGCTCTTGTCAGCAGGCGGCGCACAGCCCGCCGCGGCACAGGATTTCGACGCCGAGAAGCACTTCAAGGGCAAGACCATCCGGCTGGTGGTCGATTTCAAGCCAGGCGGCGGCACCGACATCCAGGCCCGCTATTTCGCTTCCAACTGGGGCAGGTTCATCCCCGGCAATCCGAAGATCACGGTAACAAACCTGTTCCCCAATCCGTCCGGCCGGAACTACGTGTGGAAATCGGCACCCGATGGATTGACCCTGTCGTTTCTTGCCACCGCCGGTATCGGCGACGAGCTGGTCGATTCGACCGCTCAGTTCGAATCCGACAAATTCACCCAGATCGGCTCCCACGCGAAGCGTGACGTGGTGCTGATTGCGCGCGGCACGGTGCCCTACAATTCCATTCCGGAGGCGAAAGGCAGCAAGACCGTGCTCACCTTCGCCGAACCCATCGGCTCCGTCGAAGACATTTCCGGCAAGCTGCTCGCCGCGGGCATGCTCGCCCTGTGGTTCGACGCACCCATGCGCATCGCCACGGTGGCGCGCAGCGGATCGGCCGATGCGCTGGTCATGCTCGAGCGCGGCGACGTCAATGGCTACATTGCCGGCAGCCACTGGTATTCCCTGCCGACCCTGCGGCCGGGCTGGTTCGCCAAGGGCTATGTCAAGGCGATCGCCGATCTCGGCCATCCCGACGCGCCGTCGATTCCCAACTCGGAAATCAGCATGCCGGTCCCCAACGCCATCACCTGGCTCAACGACGAGCAGAAGGCGTTGTGGAAAGGCATTTATCTGCCCGACGTGCTGAGCGGCAAAGGCGTGGCCGGGCCACCGAACATCCCGCCGGCGATCGCGAAAGTGCTGCGCGACACCTATGCGGAAGCGCTGAAGGATCCGACGTTTGCAGCGGGCCTGGAGAAGCTGCAGGGCCAGCCTGTTGCCTTGATCCCGGGCGAGAAACTGCAGCAGCTCGTCGTCGAGTCGACGAAATCCTTCAAAGAGCAATTGCCGCGTTACAACAAGATCCGCCAGCAGGTCTACGATCGGTTGGTCAAGTAGCCGGCCAGACGCGGCCAATGATGAAGAATAATAATCGTGAATGGGAGGCTTCGTGCTGACGCAGGAGCAGAACGAGCGCCTGACCCGGGTGGGTCCGGGCACGCCGATGGGCGGCTTGCTGCGGCGCTATTGGTATCCGATCGCCGCGG
>CAZOBN010000022.1:41309-46173 GCA_964577835.1 uncultured Rhizobiaceae bacterium | reverse complement strand
AAGAATCACTAACCGATTCGCCGCTCAACACATTTATTGGGTTTCGACCCTAGTCGGGCGTCGAACGTTCCGTGAGCAAGACGCGGCTCACAGCCGCGAGAAAATGCGCATCCTCGAAGGGTTTGGTCACGACCGTCGCTGCAGGGAAGCGCTCGGCGATGCCGGCGCGGCCGTAACCCGTGAGAAACAGGAACGGAATTTTTCGGGCGCTCAATTCATCGGCCACGGGATCGACCCGTTCGCCACCCAGGTTCACGTCGAGAATGGCGCCATCGATCGGCTGTGAATCGAGCACCGATATGGCCGCCTCGACGTTCGGCGCTGCCCCGACGACGATCGCGCCGGCATCGCTGACGATGTCGTGAATCAACATGGCGACAAGGGCTTCGTCTTCGACCAGAAGCAGACGAAGGCCATTGAGTCTTGCGCTGGTGTTCATGGTACGGTTTGTGCCTCGGAGGCAGCGCGCTGTTGCACAGGTCCCGCGGTCGCAAGCCGATGCGTCCGCGCCGACTGTAGGATAGCGACATGGTGCGGGCAACGCCGCGCGCGAAGTTATCCCCAGCAACGATTGCGATGTGGGGTGTTTTTTCGTGGCGCGATGTTGGAAAGCCACACCTGGCCGCTGCACGACGTTTCTGCTCTCATGCGAATGCCTGACTATCGCTCTGCAATCTCCGAAAGGCTCCGCTCATGCGACTCATTTTATTGCTCGCCGCGCTCTGCGGCTTCTTGACCGTCGGCATCGGTGCGTTCGCCGCCCATGGGTTGCGCGGCGTGCTCGATGGGCAGGCGTTGACGTGGGTCGAAACCGGTGTGCGCTATCAGGGTTTGCACAGTCTGGCGCTGCTCGCAGTCGCGATTCTGGCGGGCATGAGGCCGGCGCGGCTGCTCACGGGAATCGCCGCCGCGTTCGTTCTCGGAATCGTACTGTTCTCCGGCGGTCTTTACGGACTCGCGCTCACCGGCGCGCGCGCTTTTGCCGTGGCGACGCCGTTCGGCGGCAGCCTTTTTCTTCTCGGCTGGCTGCTGCTCGGTGCCTACGCTTGGAAATTCACCGCACGTTAGGCTCGCGGCGCATGCCGTGCGATGCTCACGACGCGCAAGAAAGGGAAAGCTTGCGCAGGATCACGCCACCGAGCGCCGAGAGGGCGAGGATGGTCAGCAAGGCGCTGCCGTGCCAGATCAGCACCAGCCAACTGGCGTCGAGGTCGTGGAACAGGCTGAGCCCAGCCGCGCTCAGCGCGGCAGCCCCCAGCCCGGCGCAGACCATGGACTGGATCGGGCGGATCGGCCCGGCGTGACGAATCATCACCATCATCACCAGCATCAGGGGAATGCCCATCTCGGTGATATAGCGGAAACAGGCGAGGCTGACGCTCCAGGCGAAGGCATCCATGCCATGCTGCAAGAAATCCTCCAGGCAGCCGAGGCCGATGACGGAGAGCCAGAAGGACGCGGGAATCACCGCCGCGGCGATCCAGCGCGGCGAGCGGTCGGGCAGGCTGAGATGAAAAGCGGCGACGAATGCGCCCAAGGCGGTCGCGAGCGACGCCAACCACTCCAGGACGTACATCGGCTCGTGGAACTTCTGCGCGAGATCCGGCCGGAAGCCGTGCCAGGCGACCGAGAGCGCCACGATGGCCCCGGCGACCGCCACGAGCCCCGCCGCGCGCCAAGCGGGCGGGCGCAGCCGGCGCACCGGCGTGGCATCGGCGCTCAAGGCGGCGATGAGGTCTTCGCTCTTGTCGAAACGGTCTGGCACGGCGCTATCCTCCCGAACGGAAGAGGCGGACCCGCAGGGCCTTCATGGCCCGATGGGTGGTGGTCTTCAGCGAGGCGATACTCATGCCGGTGATGGCGGCGGCCTCCTTCAGCGATTTTTCCTCGATCTTGAGCAGTTCGATGACACGCCGCTGCCGTTCGGGCAAGTCCGCCATGGCATGGCGCAAGGCATCGGCGCGGTCGATCTGCTCCACATCCCTATTCGCTTGAGGATCGGAAAAGGTTTCAATGTCGAGGCCCAGGTCCTCGACCGCCTCCGGATAGATGCGCCGCCGCCGCAGGTGATCGATCAGCCGGCGCTTGGCGATGACCGCCAGCCAAGGCGCGAAAGGCCGCGCCGGATCGTAGGTATGGCGGATGCGATGGACCGTCAGCAGGACCTCCTGGACCAGGTCTTCGGCGGCATCGCCACGGTTCAGGTGACGATAGGCATAGGCCCGCAGATAGGGCAGCAGCGCGTCGAGCAGGCGGCGGTAGGCGATCTGGTCGCCTGCCTGAGCGGCGGCCATCCATGAGCCCCAGTCCTCGCGCGATGAACTGCCGACGGCCCTATTCATGACGCCCGCTGTGGATCCCTGAGCAGCTTCGGAGGCGTCGCAGCCGAGCCGCGACAATGCATCACTGTAACCTTTTTCTCGGGCCTGGCGAACATAGGTTTGACGGCGGCAGAACGTCGCCGGCCCAAGTTGCCAAATGGAGAGGTTCATATGACGAAATCACAGACCGCGAGCATGGTGCTCGCCGCCGTCGCCGCCTTCGCCTTCAACGCTGCTTCCGTCACCTCGGCGTCGGCGCAGACAGCCGGCAAGGAACGCTGTTTCGGCGTCGCCAAGGCCGGGCAGAACGACTGTGCGGCCGGCCCGGGGACGACGTGCGCCGGGACGTCGAAGGTCGATTGGCAGGGCAACGCCTGGAAATATGTGGACGCCGGAACCTGCGCCAAGATGGGCGGCAGCATGGAGGCACGGACCGGCAACATGATGCCGCAGCCCATGATGGACGGCATGCCGATGAAGGATGGGATGATGGAGAAAAAGAGCTGAGCGCCGGTTCGCGCCTCTAGCTCGCGACGGAAAGTGGCAGGGCAGGATGATCGATCGGATTCCCCCCAATGCCGGCATCGGTTTGAAGCCTTGCCACTTTGCCGATATCCATGACGGCGTGAGCCAAGCCGCGTGGTTCGAGGTGCATGCCGAGAATTACTTCATGGCCGGCGGGCCGCCGCATCGGCATCTCACCGCGATCCGCGCGCGTCAGCCGCTGTCGATCCATGGGGTCGGACTGTCTCTCGGCGGATTGCGCCGGCCGGACCGCGATCATCTGACTCGCTTGCGCGACCTGGTGCGACGCTATGAGCCGGGACTCGTCTCCGAACATCTCGCCTGGTGCGAACTGGACGGCGCTTATTTCAACGATCTTCTGCCGGTGCCTTATGACGAGGCCACGCTGAGCCGCGTTGCCGACCACGTCTGCGAAACGCAGGAGGTCCTGGGCCGCGCCATCCTGATCGAGAATCCGTCGCGCTACGTCGGCCTGCAGGGCACGCTGAGCGAGGGCGCGTTCCTCGCCGAACTGTGCCGCCGCACCGGCTGCGGCCTGCTGCTCGACGTCAACAACGTCTATGTCTCGGCGCGCAACATGGGCCAGGACCCGCGCGCCGCGCTGAGGACCATGCCGTTCGAGCATGCGGCGCAGATCCATCTCGCCGGTCATTTCGTTTCGGTTTCGCCTGCCGGCGAGTTCCGCATCGACGATCACGGCTCGCCGGTCTGCGATGATGTCTGGTCGCTCTATGCCGAGACGCTAGACGCCACGGGGCCGTTGCCGACCCTCATAGAATGGGACAACGCGGTGCCGTCGCTCGCGCGGTTGCTGGCCGAGGCGAGCCGCGCGCAAGCCTATCTGGACTCCCTCGTCATGGAGGCGCGCGATGCCGATGTCGCCTGAAGCCCCGTCGATCACGACCCTCTTCGCCGACATGGCGCGGTTCGTTTGGCAGAACGATGATGCTGCCGCGCTTCGCCTGACGGCGTTCGCCGACGCACCGGCGGGGCGCACGCTGTCCGGCCTGCACATCCACGCGAGCACGGCCTGTCACACGCTCGCTCGGGCGTTGGCGGAGGCGGTACCCAGCGTGGCCGCGGCGCTGACGACCGAAGGCTTCACCGCGCTGGCGCAAGCCTTCATTGCGGCGCATCCGCCGCGGCGCGCGGATCTCCACACCTGGGGCGACGAACTGCCGGGTTATCTCGCGCGGCGGAATGCGGATCCTTGCGTGGTTGCCTGGGCGAGATTGGACCGTGCGTGGCTGGCCGCCCTTTTTGCCCCGGAGGCCCAGCCGATCGAGCCGGCGCGGCTGGCGACACGTCCGCCTGCCGACATTCCGCAGGCCCGGTTGACGAGCCATCCATCGCTGCGATTGATTCGGCTGGCAGACCCGTGGCTAGCGCCCTGGCTCGACCTGGGCGCGGTCGCGCAGGTGGAGAGCGGCTGGCGGATTGGCGCCGATGGCAGCCACATTGCGTTCGTGCGCCCGGGCGCCCAGGTGCGGGCCGTTGCGCTTTCGCCGGCTGCCTATGTCTTCCTCGAGGCGCTCCACCAGGGCCGAACGCTCGTGCAAGCCTATGAAAACGCCAACGCCGAGGACACCGCCTTCGATCTGCAAGCCACCCTCGCCAGCCTGTTCGCCGACGGGCTGTTCACCGACGTCCTGACAGGGAGCCCCATGCCATGATGATAAAGGAGATTTGCGTCCGCCTGCAGCGTCTCACGGCGCGTCTGGATCGCATCCCCCACGATGTCATCGCCATCGCGGCACGGTTCGGCACGGCGGGCGTGTTCTGGCAATCGGCGCGGACCAAGGTGGACGGCTTTACGATCACCGATACGACGTTTCTGCTGTTTCGCGAGGACTACCGCATCCCGTTCGTTCCGCCGGAGATCGCCGCCGTCATGGCGACGACGG
The DNA here is from genome assembly GCA_964577835.1 of uncultured Rhizobiaceae bacterium. Lineage (GTDB taxonomy): Bacteria > Pseudomonadota > Alphaproteobacteria > SMXQ01 > SMXQ01 > CAVVYA01. The sequence continues at coordinate 41,423 of CAZOBN010000022.1, read as the reverse complement.
CCGAGCACCTGTTCCCGGTGTTGCTGGTGCTCGGACTCGCCACCCGGCTGAGCGCCGCGGCGCTGCTCGGCATGACGCTGGTGATCGAGATCTTCGTCTATCCGCTGGCATGGC
>CAZOBN010000022.1:0-41299 GCA_964577835.1 uncultured Rhizobiaceae bacterium | reverse complement strand
CCACCCACCTGGTCTGGGCGACCTGCTTTCTCTATCTGATCGGGCGCGGCCCTGGGGCCTTGTCGCTCGATGCGGCGATCGCGCGTCAGGCCTGTCAGCGTAACCCCGTGCGGACCTGAGCGGGATCGCCTCGACTGATCGAAGCGGACGTAAAAAAGGCCGGGAGAATCCCCGGCCTTTTTCGTGGAGCGGATTGGCGTCAGGCGGTGACAGCGGCGTTGAACTGGCTCGAATGGCCCTTTACCCGGTCGCGCGATTCGGCGTCGATGCGCTTATCGTTGCCGCGGCCCTTGGTGTAGGTCTTGATCTGAAGCAGCTCGAGATGCTCGTCGCTGCAGCTCTCGAACCAATACTTGGCGCCGGCTGGAATCAGCAGGCCTTCCTTGGGGCCGAATTCGCCGCGGATCACGTCGCTCGGGCCGTAGAAGCGCGCGCGGCCGGACAACACCATCCACAGGATGTCGACGTTGGCGTGGTAGTGCAGGTTGTTCTCGCCGCCCTCGGCGAGCACGTGCACGGCGCCGGCCGAGCGCTCGCTGCTGTAGAGCTTCACGATGGCCTTGCGGCCGCTGTAGTTTTCCGGGCGCTCGAACTTGAAGACCTGAATGGCCGCGTCGGCGGCGTCATGATCGATTTCGGACGATTGAGTCATGTTACCGTCGGACATAATGGGCAAACCTCCTGATACGAGAGCTTTTCCTGTCAAAGCGCGCTCAACCTAGTGTTTTGGCCAGTCTCTGTCCATCGGCATCATCCCGTAGGCAAGCGCTTGCGGGACAGGGTAAAGTTCGTTTTCGAACCATCCGTCGCCATAGCAAAGTTATAGAGAAGATCACAACAGGGCAGGGACGCATGAAGAAGCCAGAAGCGACCACCGCGCCGGCTCAGAAGGACTCGCCGACAGCGGCGCGCATCGAATGCTTTCCGATCCGCATTCCGCTGCTCAAACCGGTGCAATGGGCCTCCCTGCGCGAAACGGCGGCCGACTACCTGCTGCTCAAAATCACGGCAGACAATGGACTGGTCGGCGTCGCCGAAGGAACCTGCAAGGTGCCATGGACCGGGGCGACCCTACGCAGCCTCCAGGTGGTTTTCGAGGATATGTTCGTCCCGGCGCTCAAGGACATCGACCTGCTCGATGAGGCGGCGGTCGCGCGCGCGATCCGCGTGCCGCGCGAACACACCTTGGCGAAGGCGATGATCGATGTCGCCTGCTGGGACATCCGCAGCCAGGTTGCCGGCCAACCCCTATGGCGGCTGTGGGGCGGGCCGCAGAGCGTGCCGGTCTGCTGGGTGGTGACGCGGCAGGCGCCGGCGGCCATGGCCCAGGAAGCGGAAGAGATGGTGGCGCGTCACGGCTTTCGCACCCTCAAGGTCAAGGGCGGGCAGGGAGTCGAGGCCGACCTGGCGGCGCTCGACGCCATCCGCCGCGCGGTCGGCGACCAGATGGATTTGACGGTGGATGCCAACGGCCACTACAGCACGGCGGAGTCGCCGGCCTATGTGGCCAGACTGGCCGAGCGCGGCATCCAGTGGGTCGAGGACCCGTGCAAATACGAGCCGACAGCCGCCTTCAGCGCTCTGCAGCAGGCTTGCCCGCTGCCGATTCTGGTGGATGGTCCGTGCCGTGACCTCCTCATGGCCAAGCTGTTCCTGGAGCGCGGCGCCAAGGGGCTCAGCATCAAGCTCGGCAAGGCGGGCGGCTATACGGAGAATCGGGCGATCATCGAACTCGCCGCCGCAAAGGGCGTGCCGGTCAATGTCGGCATCCTCGCGGAGACCTCCCTCGGTTCATTGGCCGCCTTGCAACTGCAGGCGGCTATCCCCCAGCGCCTGGCGCGCCTGCCGGCCGAAACCACCTTCTTCCTCACCCTCGACCGGGAATATGTCCACGCGCCGCTCACCGTGGCCCAGGGCCAGGTGCGGCTGCCCGACAGGCCGGGCCTGGCGGCGCAGATCGACTGGAACCGGGTGAAGGCGCTGGCGCCCTAGTCCTGGCCAAGAGGGGCTTTGCCGCCCCTTGTTGCGATCCCTTGGATGGTCCTAAACTCGGACAACAAAAACACGTCGCGGCGCTGTTGCGCGTCCGCGCGAAACCATCAGGGAGAAAGCCGTGCACCTGCCCGCAATCGCGTCGGTCGTCGTTCTGCTCGGCATTGCGGCACATGCCGCACCGGTTCCCGCCGTGGCGGCGAGCCGGACGATTGCCGAAATCGCCTCGCTGTTGGAGCCCGACCGTCAGCAGATACTCGAAGAGGGCGCGCGCCAGGAAAAAGAGGTGATGTTCTATACCTCGCTGATCGTCGATCAGGTGGTGCGGCCTCTGGCTGAGGGATTCGAGAAGAAATACCCCTTCGTCAAAGTCAATTTCCTGCGCAACAACTCGACGCAAATTCTGCAGCGCATCCTGGCGGAAGGCAAAGCGCGCTCGATTCAGGCGGACGTGGTCGCGGCCAGCGTCGGGGCGAGCCTGAAAAAAACAGGCTATGTGCAGGCGTTCAATTCGCCGGAACTCGCCGCCTATCCGAAGGACTATCTGGACCCGGACAATCTGCTGGCGCCGACCCGGTTCGCCTACCAGGGCATCGGCTACAACACCCGGCAGGTCAAGGCCGAGGAGGCGCCGCAGACCTATGAGGACCTGCTGGACCCCAAGTGGCGCGGCAAGATGGTGTGGAGCACCAGCACCGATACCGGCGCGCCGTTCTTCATCAGCCATTTGCGCAGAATCATGGGCGAGGACAAGGCCCTCGACTATCTGAAGAAGCTCAGCACCCAGAAGATCGCGGTATCGGGCAGCAGCATTCGGGCGATTCTCGACCAGGTGATCGCCGGCGAGTATGCCATCGGCATTTCCATGGCGCTGCACCACATCGCCATCAGCAAGGAGAAGGGCGCGCCCGTCGGCGGCGGCATTCCGGCGCCGGTGATGGCGCGCGGCGGCGAGATCGTGTTTCTGAAAGGCGCGCCGCATCCTCACGCGGGCATGCTGTTCCTCGACTACGTGCTGTCGAAGGAGGGCCAGTCCATCTTCGCCGAGGCGCAATATTATCCGGCGCGGACCGACGTGCCGGCGATCGCTTCCATGCAGCCTTATACGCCGCGCCTGCTCGGCAAGAGCGAAAGCGTCATCGCCGACGAGGATCTCGACGAGTTGCGGCCGCGCTCGGTCGAAATTTTCCAGCAGCTCTTCCGCTAGAGCATGATCCGTTTCAGTGGAATCGGATCATGCTCTCGAGTCTTGATTTAATCGCGTTTCTACGCCGAACCGGTTTCCACTTCGGCGGAAAACGCTTTAGCGGTTGCCGCGGTCGCCGACAGCAACAGCCAGAAAGGCCGCCCACCCATGCGCATCCTGTTTCTCAATCAGGCGCCGAAGACCGGCGGCAACAAGGCCAAGCCGCACTACGAATCCGGCGCAATCGAGACGCTGCTGAACAGCTATGCCTCGCCCGGCACCAAAATCGAGCTGGGATTCCCCGACAATTTCGAGGGCTCCCAGGTGATGGAGGCGATCGGCAACCAGAGCGCGCTCAACGGGCTGCATCACATGATGGAAACGCCAGCCATCGTGCGCAAGATCTTCTGGGCGGCGGAGAACGGCTACGACGCGGTGATCCAGAGCAACACCTTCGATCCCGGCGTCGACGGCGGCCGGCTCGCGGTCGATATCCCCGTCATCGGGTTGCTGCGCACGGCGCTGCACGCCGGAGCCACGCTGGCCGACCGCATCGGCGTCACCGTGCCGCTGGCGAGCCATGTGCCCTATACCCGGCGCATCATCCGGTCCTACGGCATGGAGCATTTCGTCAGCGGCATGCTGCCGGTCGGCGTCTACGGCAAGGACATCCCGTCGCGCAAACAGGAGATCTTCGATATCACGGTCGGGCTGATCCGCAAGCTGGCGGATGAAACCGGCGCGGAGATCATCCTGCCCTTGGGCGGCGCCCTGATCCCCTATGTGGTCGACACCAAGGACCTGGAGAGGGCCGCAGGCGTGCCGGTGCTCAATACCAAGGCAATCGGCATCCGGTTCGCCGAGATGTGCGTGTCCCAGGGCATGACCCAGAGTCCCCTGACCTACCCCCGAGCGAAGCTACGCTCCGAGGATTTCGTCAATAAGATGTAAGGCAAGGCAATATCCCGCTCAAAAGCCGCTCTTTCGGATAGTTGACCGGCATGCGCCAGAACCCAACCCAGCCTGCATCGTTTGCTACTCGGTTAGGCTGAACCAAAGCCCGTGGGGCAGGAGGTCGTCCTTGCTCGTCGAAAAGCTCAAGGCCTCGTTGGAGAACGTGCTCTGGCAAGACCCTGCGAAGGCACCGGTCTGGCGCCGTGTGCTGCTGCGGCCGGCCCGCATCCTCTATGCGGTGATCCGCGATCTGGCCGATGGGCAGCTCAATCTGCGGGCGATGAGCCTGGTCTATACCACGCTGCTGTCGCTGGTGCCGCTCCTCGCCATCACCTTCTCGGTGCTCAAGGGCTTCGGGGTGCACAACCAGATCGAGCCCCTGCTGCTGCATCTCTTCGCGCCGCTGGGCGAGCAGGGCGCCGAGGTCGCGCAGCGCATCATCGGCTTCGTCGACAACATGCAGGTCGGCGTGCTCGGCTCGGTCGGCCTCGGCCTGCTGATCTTCACCGTCATCTCGCTGATGCAGAAGATCGAGCGCTCGCTCAACGACATCTGGCAGGTGCCGCAGGGGCGGCCCATCGCCGAGCGGTTCAGCGGCTATCTCAGCATCCTGCTGGTCGGTCCGGTGCTGGTCTTCACCTCGCTCGGCCTTACCGCCTCCATCGGCCACTCCTCCATCGTTCAGGCCATCTCGAGCATCGAGCCGTTCGGCGAGATCCTCCAGGCGGCCGGGCGATTGCTGCCCTATCTCATGGTCATCGTGGCTTTCACGCTGATCTACAAGCTGATGCCCAACACGCGCGTGCGCTGGCTCCCGGCGATCATCGGCGGCATCGTCGCCGGCGTGCTGTGGGAGACCGTGGGCTGGGCCTTCGCGGCCTATGTGGTACGGTCGAGCAACTATCCGGCCATCTATTCGGCCTTCGCCACCCTCCTGCTGTTCATGATCTGGCTCTATGTGTCGTGGCTGATCCTGCTGATCGGCGCGGCGGTGGCGTTCTATCACCAGCATCCGGAATATGTCGGCGCCCGGAGGGCCCAGCTTCTGCTCAGCGTGAGCGCCCAGGAGCGGCTGGCGCTGGCCGTGGCCGCGCTGATCGCCAAGCATTTCTGCATCGGCGAGCCGGCGTGGACGCTGAACGGCCTGGCGCGGCGCTTCCAGGTACCCGAGAAGATCGTCGCCGACCTGCTCGACATTCTGCAGCGCTGCCACTACGTGACGGCGACGCGCGACGAGCCGCCCGGCTATCTGCCGGCGCGCCCGCCCGAGACGATCGGCGCCGCCGAACTGCTCGCCACCGTGCGCAGCGAAGGCCGTGGCGACGACCGCATGAGCATCGGGCTCGCCGGCCAGCCGGCCATCTTGCGCGCCGCCGAGGCAGCCGAGGGCGCCATGATGGCGGCGCTCGGCGGGCTGACGCTCAGGGACCTGGCGCTCGATGAAGGCACCACCGAGGACCCCGTCCTGAGGCCTGGGATGGGCCCGGCGGGGCACCGGTCTGGGGCGCCCCCCGGCGCCGTGGTCCCGGCGACGACGCCGGCGGGCGCGCCAATGCGGCCCTTGGAACCTCCGGTCTCAAGGCAGGTCGGGGAGGGGGAGCAGGCTGCGGCCCGCCCGGCGGACCGCCCGCAGGAGGGGCCGGAAAGCCCGCTTCAAGACCGGACTGCCGATCGCGGGACGAACGAGCAGGACCACGAGCGGCACGAACCGATTTTCGGCAGCGCGGCGCGCAGCGCCGGCGTCTAGCGGCGGCGGCTTCTCCCCGGGCCCGCCCGCCATTGACGGCGGTCTGCGACCGTTCCATGTTTAAAGGGCCCAGACACGATGGCCGAACTCGGGCGCATGGAGTCGGAGGACAGCACATGACAGCACGGCAGCGGATCACCACTGGCCTCGGAACGGCGGTTCTGGCCGGCAGCTTGGTTGCCTCCTTCGCGTTCGTGCCGGTGGCCGGCGCCGGCGAGGTGCGGGCAGGCTCCGGCACCGCCGCCCCGACGCTCGTGCTCGACAAGCAACCGGCGCAAGACGCGGAGAAGCTGGCGCGCGAGGGCATGGAAAAGATGCTGCAAGCGCTCGACAAGCTGGTCGAATCCATTCCGCAGTATCAGTTGCCGGAGATCACCGGGGACGGCGACATCATCCTGCGGCGCAAGAAGCCGCAGGATGCGCCGGCGCCACCGGCCCAGCAGCAGCCGCAAGGCCCCGATAACCGCGCTATCTGACAGTGCGCGAGCAGGCCATCAGCCTTTACTTCAATCAGAGTGGCAACTAGCATGCCGCCGCCATTGGTCATTCCTGAACATTTTCGGAGGTAGTTTGTGGCGGACGACAATTGGTCCGAGGTTCGTCGGCTCATCCACGGAAAGAATATTGAGCTCGGTCCTTATTTCGGCCATCAGATCCAAGATTCGCCGCGGCATGCGCTTTTTACCTTGGCCCGCTATAAGTTCGCAGCCCGGATGCTGCCACAGGATCGCTTGGTTCGCGTCCTGGAGGTCGGCTGCTCCGAAGGCATCGGTACCCTGATGCTCGCTGAGCGGGGTCATGACGTCCTGGGCATCGATGCGGATGCCGAGGCCGTTGCCCATGCCAACAAGGTGCTCAAGAAGCCCAACGTGCGATTCGAATCACGAGATTTCGTCGGCCAGCGCATCGGGGAATTCGACGCGCTCGTCAGTCTCGACGTCATCGAACATATCGACGGCGCCAGCGAGGCGGCCTTCATGGAGAGTATCCGGGCAAATCTCACGCCCGAAGGCATGTGTATCATCGGCACGCCCAACGATTCGGCCAGCCGATATGCCTCCCAAGCGAGTCAGATCGGTCATGTGAACATGTTCACGGCAGAGCGGCTCACTGAACTCATGCGCCGCCATTTCGTGCATGTCTTCCTGTTTGGCATGAACGACGAGGTCGTCCACTCAGGATTTTATCCGATGTGCCACTACCTCATAGCATTAGCCTGCACGCCTCGGCAGGCCTGAGGCTCAATTTTTCGATGACAAGGCCACGGCCATGACCATCGGGTCGTCCGGTTCTCCATGCCACATATGCGGCGCGGCGGCCATCCAGGTCATTGGCGGATTCGAACGGCTCGGAAGGGCCACTTCAGACTGCCGCCCATGGCCTCCGGGCGGCACTCTGGGCACCTGCGGGGTCTGCGGTGCCGTGCAGCGCCGGGTCGACGCGGAATGGCGCGCCGATGCTGCCAAAGTCTATTCGGGATACCGAGCCTACCGCCAGAGCATCGGCGGAGCGGAGCAGCATGTCTTCGATCCCGTGACCGGTGCTGCCATGCCACGTTCGCAGAAAATCCTGCATTGGCTGTCACGGAATGGGCACTTGCCGGCGCGCGGCCGGATGCTGGATGTCGGGTGCGGCAACGGCGCCATGCTGCGTGCATTCGCTGCAGTGGCGGGCCAGTGGGAATTGCATGGCTATGAGCCGCATCTCGCCTCGGATACCGAGGTGCGCACCATTCCCGGCGTGCGCCAAGTCTGGTCGGGCGATCTCGCCGAAACCGGCGGACCCTATGATTTGCTAACCCTCAGCCACAGCCTGGAGCATGTGGAGAACCCGGTCGCCTATCTCGCCGGACTGCGGGACCGGCTCGCGCCCGCGGGCCGGCTTCTGATCGAGGTCCCATATTTTCCCGACGGCCCATACGATCTGCTCGTGGCGGACCATTGCACGCACTTTACGATGGGCGTTTTGAGCATGGTTCTGCGGAGGGCGGGTTACGCGGTCGATGTTCTGCGCAGTGACGTGATCGCCAAGGAGATTACCGCTATGGCCCGTCTGGTGAATGGGCCAGTTGAATCCACACCCGCGGGCATTAGCGAGACCGCACAGGCTGCAGAGACTGCGGTCGCTTGGTTGAAAGCCATCCAGGCGCAGGCGGCCGATGCAGCGCGACGCCAGCCCTTCGGTGTGTTCGGCACGGCCGTGGGCGCCAGCTGGCTGCTCGGTGTATTGGGCGAACGGGTCCGATTCTTTGTCGACGAGGATCCGGCGCGCGTCGGTACCCGGTATTTCGACCGGCCTGTCGTTGCGCCACAGGATCTGCAGCGGGGATCGACGGTCTATATGGCTCTGCCGCGGGCGATCGCGGAGAACATTGCCGCCCGAATTGCCAGCAAAGACGTGGACTTTTACCTTCCGCCTGAGTACACGAAGCGACTGAATGAAACACCGGTTGGCGGCTGACCGACCTCGTGTACGTGAAAATCTTGAGCAATTTTGTTGCCCTAGGGGGTTCCAGTCCATGATGGACGAAGCAAGCAAGAATCTGTTCCGTCATAAGATCAAAACCGCTGAAGAGGTCAGCAAGATTGTCGGCAACCGGCCACGGTCGAAGAAAGTCATCATGTGCCACGGCACGTTTGACGTGGTGCATCCCGGTCATGTCCGGCATCTGCTTTACGCCAAGAGCAAGGGAGACATCCTGATCGCAAGCCTGACCTGCGATCAACATATCGCCAAGGCGAATTTCCGGCCCTATGTCCCGGAAGAGCTGCGCGCCATCAATCTTGCCGCGCTCGAGATGGTGGACTACGTGATCATAGACCGGGAGCCCACGCCGCTCGCCAATCTCGCCCGCTTGCAGCCCGACTTTTTTGCCAAAGGCTACGAATACGTCGGTGGCGGCCTTCATCCGAAAACTCAGGAAGAGGTTGATGTGCTGGAAAGCTACGGCGGCGAGGTCATCTTCACGCCGGGCGATATCATCTACTCATCGTCCCATCTGATCGACCTCGCACCGCCTAGCATAGCTGCGGACAAGCTTCTCATCCTGATGGAAGCGGAAAAGCTGACCTTCAATGATCTGCGAAAGGCGCTGGACGGATTCGCTGGCATTCGGGCGCACGTCGTGGGCGACACGATCATCGACAGTTACACCTACTGCAGCATGATCGGCGGCATGACCAAGACGCCGACCATGAGCGTGCGCTACGAGCGTAAGGAAGACTACGTGGGGGGCGCCGGTATCGTATCCAAGCATCTGCGCGCAGCCGGTGCGGACGTCACGTTCTCCACGGTGCTCGGCGGTGACAACCTCGCCGATTACACGCTACGCGACCTGGAGAACAGCGGTATCCAGTGCTTGCCCGTGATCGACGGATCCCGGCCGACGACCAACAAGAACGCGATCATCGCTGAAAACTATCGCCTCCTCAAAGTCGACACGGTCGACAACCGCGCTGTGTCCGACAAGATTCTCGGGCAGCTCTGCGACTATGTCGCGACAACGCCGACCGACGTCGTCGTCTACAGCGATTTCCGTCACGGCATTTTCAACCGCGACACCATTCCCTGCTTAATTGCTGCGATTCCTGAGAATTCCTACCGCGTCGCGGATAGCCAACTGGCGAGCCGCTGGGGCAATATTCTCGAGTTTGAGGGCTTCGATCTGATCACGCCGAATGAACGCGAGGCACGCTTCGCCTTGGGCGACCAGGATTCCGTGGTGCGGCCGCTGGCTCTCGAGCTGCATCGGCAGTCCAAGTGCAAGACGCTGATCCTCAAGCTGGGCGACCGCGGCATCATCACCTATCGCTCCAATTCGGCGGAGGATTTCCGGGCTTTTTTCGCGGTTGACAGCTTCGCGGAAAATGTGCGGGACCCGGTCGGCGCCGGTGATGCGCTGCTGGCTTACGCGACGCTTTCCATGGTGACTACGGGCAACGAGGTGATCGCTTCGATCCTCGGCTCGTTCGCCGCCGGCGTCGAATGCGACCACGACGGCAATATTCCCGTTACGCTGGACCTGGTGCGCAAGAAAATCGACGCTGTCGAGCGACAGACGCGCTACGTGTGAAGCCGGATTGACGAAATCAGTATCGCGCGTGACGACGCGGGCGTGGGGCCGCGCCCGGCACGTTTAAACCAATCGCAGATAGCCCCCGTTGCGCCAGACGGTAGGCTGCCCGTGCCCCCGGTAACCGCTTCACCAGGTTGCGCAACCCCTGCGCAGAGGAACGCTGGCGAGACGCCAGGATATGCGAGTCCGGAGTGGATTGTTCCGAGTCCGGCTGGTTCTTCGCTGATCTGCTGCTTGCGAGGTGGGACCCACGGTACTGCTTAGAATCGTTCGTGTAAAAGCCTTGCTGCGGAATCACGTCCCAGCGTGCCTCCTTGGTCTTGGTTGCAACCAGGAAAATGGCATAGGGCCGACCGTCCAATCCGCCGATCTGAAAACGTTCCCATGCACTCGGATTGTACTCATAGATATCCCAGCGCCGGTTAGGGTCAGAATGGTACCGCACCACATAGATCGCCTCGATTTTGAAACCATTGGCTCGATAGTAGTCGTGGAAGAAGGTCGGGGAGAACATGTAGAAGCCGTGATCGAAATGATTCGATGACGGCGACAGGAAAATCACGCGGCCCCCGACACGCACAAGGTTGAAGACGTTCTTGAGCACGTTTGGGATATGAAAGACGTGTTCAATTGTGCCGCTGTCGAGGACGACGTCGAATGCCTCACGGAGGTTTGCGGGTACCTCCGCAGCATTCAAGTCGAACACATGATCCGCGCCTTCATAGTCGCTGTAGTCGAGTGCGCGAACGTCACTGAAGCCTAAGGCTCTGAGCAGAACGTCGTCCCTGAGTGGCTCATTGTCATTGGGGAAGGGGGCCTTCGGCACGAAGTCGAACTTCCGGCAAAGGCGGTTGAGATCAGAGCCTGTCGCGAAGATGCGTTGCTTGCCGAGCGTAAGAACCGCGCCGCTGAACGGGCGTTGATTCGCCTCTTCCATGAGAAGCGCGACGGCGTTTGAGGCAATGCCCATGGTCAGCTAGCCTTGCCTGCCGACGGGGCCACCGCCGGCTCTTCGTGTTGGGAGGCTTCTATTTGCCGGCACATGGCGTCGAATTCCCGGCGAATGATGTCCTCGCGGTCCATTTCCCATACCCACTTTTGAAACTGCGTGACGAACGGTGGTGTCTCACCGATCATGAAACCCTGATTGGTCAAGACTTTCTCCGAAGCGAGATGGACATTGGGCACCAGGATTTTGAACATCAGATACCGGCAGCGGCCGTTGAGAACGCAAAGCGCCGCCGTGCCGGCATTCACCAGAAGATTCAGATAGGCCGCTTCATAGATTGCCATGCGCAGTTCGATGTTCCAAGCGGCTGCCTCAAACACGAGAAATTCATCCAACCGTTTTCGGTTGTCATCGAACACATGATCGGTATCCGGAATGAACACGGGTGCATAGGTATCGGCAGGTAGCCCACGGGCGAAAGCCAGCCAAGCATCGAGATCGTTGTTCCGCTCTGGATCGACGAGATATTGCCGTAACGTGATGACGACGAGCTTCCGGCCTTTCGCATGCGAGGCGATCCACTGGTGGACGTAGCGCAGTCCCTGTTCCGTCGCCCTAAGGCCAACATCGGCGGTGCCGAGCCGCAAATCGGTCACGACAGCGCGATAAATGGCCGGCAGATTTTCCCGACGCCAAAGCGTTGACTCGAGTGCCGGGAAGGTATGCTTGGCATGAACCAGCAAGGTTCTTGCCTGTGCCCGGCTCGCGCAAACTGTGATCCCCGAGGTGGCGCTCAGTAGCGAAGGCAGCGGACATGCGATGTTGCGGAACCGCCAGCTACGCGAATAGTAGTCAACGATGGGGGTAACCCCCGATACATGATCGCCATATTCCTCGGCTGTGAGTCGAACAAAGAGAACGTGCAGCTTGGACAGCCTGAGCCGGCGCCGTTCTAGATCGGCATTCACCAGAAAATAGGCAACGTCGTAAGAAATGGGATAAAGATCCAAATCGTAATAGACGTAGAGAATATCGCGATTGTGCTCGCTGAGGCCGAGGAGGGAGAACAAGGAATGAAATAACGGCGTCCAGATGGTCTCCAAACCCGTGATCTGTGATATCCGCCCCAACGCCCAGCCGACGCCGCGTTCTCGAAGTTTGTGGGGGATGAGCCTGAGACGTTTCCACAGCGGAATGGAGGCCCCGGATTTCGGGGCGATCTTGACCGCAAGCCGTTGCGCCGCGCCGGGGGCTTGGGCAGGTCGGGCGCTGTCCGTGGCCACGACGATGGTCAAAGCCCGCTCCGGATCGCTGTCCGTCCCGCTGCGTTCGCTGGGCTGGGCAAGAAGCCTTTCATGCTTCGCCAGGAAATAGTCGGAGGCCCGAGCCTGACTGAGAGGCAAGAGTCCCTTTTCGTCGGTTTTCGCATACAGATTTTGAAGTTCGCTGCGCGGCGGAATCTGTTTGCCCAGCCTGAGCGCTTCCTTGACACCTTCCAGAATTTCGTCGCCGGAGGCGTTGCACGCCTCGAAGCGGTGAGAGGGAAACGATTCATGACCAGTGTCGGGCATAGACCAGTAGAGTTCGGCCTGTTCGGCGAACGTGAGGACGCGTCCTGTCTGCCGTTCCCGAACTAGAGCGGGAACGATCACGCAACGCTGAGAAAACATCGGCATTCCGATATGCCAAGAGTCGGCATAGACATAGGGGATATTCATGCAATCGGGCAGGAAGGCGATGCCAGAACCTGCCGTGACCGCGATTGACGCGAGCTTAAAAATCTGAAGGTCGTGGCGGTAGGAGGCGACGGGAGACTCGGCGTAATTGAGCACACCGAGGGCCTCGAACTCGGCTGGCATCTCCTCTCGGCCGACGAAAACGAGTTGATACCCCTCAGCCCGCAGAAACTCCATGGCGGGCAGATATTCTTCGGCCGTCGTCGCGGCCCCTGTGGCGTTAGACAAGCCGAGCTTAATGTGGAACAGAGCGAGGCGTTCAACCGATCCGCCCAGGAAGCTGATGAGTTCTGGGTCGGCCTCGATGCCCTCGCTCAGCGGAAAGATCTCGGGGGTTTGCGCGCGCAGCCGATAGTATGATCGCCAGTTTTCGAGGCCGGCTTCCTTTGGAATCTGGTAAAGGTAGGTCTGACCTTCGACGGGACGGTCGTAACTGAGATCCTGGCGAAGTTGCCACTTGAGGCGCGACATTCCGCCGTCCAGCGTGATGTCTCGATAGCGCAGCGTCAACGGCAAAAGCATCAGAAAAACCAAACGACTCGTTGGCGTCCACCAGAAGTGGCCTTTGTAGAGCCGTGCGCTTTCGCGATGCATGACGTTCGGATAGCGAAATAGGACGACACGGAGACCTTGGTCGATTTGTCGGAGCGCGACGGCCCGAAAGTACCGATCCAACTCGACGGTGTTGTGTCCCATGCCGGCCGGCATGTTGATGAGAAAGCGGATATCGAACCTGCGGCATAGCGCCGCCAAAGGCCAGTACAGCCAGCCGACATGGCGCGCGATGGCCGGCGCGACGACCGCCTGGAGGTAGTTTACACAGGTGAGAAATGAAGCCCGCATCAGCGTGTCTGGAGAAATTCCACTCTATGCCTGGCACCGGATAATGGCCACATTCTCGATACCTCCCGGAGACAGCCGATTTTTGCAGACGGCTATGGTATGCGGCAGATCCCTAGCGGCAAGCCTGATAAAGGCTCGCCATGATTCCGGCGACCAGAAATTGATATGCTGGTCGGCGGTGTCTGGCCGGCCATTCGGAACGGATACGACAACCGTGCCTTTTGCAGCGAGCGCAATAAGATTTGCAAGCGCTCGTTGAGGGTCTTCCAAATGTTCTAGCACCGCTGTGCAAAACACCACGTCCAAGGGATATGGACAGTGCCTCATAAAATCGTCTGCCTGTAAGGAGAGATTGCCAAAAACAGGCGAAATGTAAGGTCTGTGCGCCCTAATCCAATCAAGTGCGGAATAGGCACATTCGATTCCATGGAGTTGGGATGGCTGCGCGATATCCCGGATCACCGTCAGCAATCCCCCGAAACCACAGCCGACATCAGCTATGCGTGCTCCGTGAACGTTCACGCCGTTGGAAATCGCCAAGTTTACCAGGTTCGCATAGGCATTGTGCTGTTGTTGTTCATAGGCCAAGCTGTAAGGCAACCTGTAGCTCAACTCCATCATCTCCAGGGAATTCATCGCATAAGCATCGCCCGAACCATAGACTTCTGAGAATCGACTCGGATAAGGGACAGCCGAGGGATCCGTGTTCCAGAGTGACAAAAGACGAGCGCGAGTTTGAGGATCGAATTCAAAATCGCCGCGGTCCATTTGCGCGACGATGCAATCAAATTCTGCTTTGCTTAATGGCTTAGCTGCGATGCCTGTGAACATAGTTGGCTCACGAGTTCGCTGAGATGCGAGCCGCTGCCGCAGAATTCGCATCAGAATCGGCGGCATCCAATCTCGGGCGATCGAGCGCAGAGAATCAGACACGGAAAAGGCGCCTTATACTGAATCTGTTGCGAACAGAAGCGATTACGTGAGACGCACACGTTCGCAATCCCGCCGCGGCCTGGAAACAAGGCAAGACCAGTCTCAAGTGCCATAGATCGCGTCTCACGCGCTGCTCCACGGCTCCCCAGTCAACATCCTCATTGCCCTGAAACCGAATATCGTGGTCGAGAAATTGACGGCGGTGAGTTGCATCGGTCGCGTCATGAATGAAGGATACCATTCGGCAAAAACGAGACTGCGTCGGCTCGGGAATGGAGCCCATTGGATCATGCTTCCGGCTGCTAAGTTCGAGAAGGGCGACCTCGTCGGAGTGGGTGATATAGTAAATCTGCTCGGGTCGTATTCTTGCTGTGGAAATTAGGGCGCCATCGACCGAACCACAACGTGTCACCTCGGGCGGGGCATCCGCCAGATCGACGAACAAGGGGTGTAAATGAAAATATTTCATCAGCATAGACTCTTGACCGGCAGGCCAGTAGAGCGCGCTAGGGAAGCGACTTAGGGCTGGAGCATCCCAAAATAATATTTGGGATATCGGGTGCAGGTGTCGCATTCCTAATCCGACCAGAGTCCGAGAACTCAAGGCGAGCGGCGCGCTAGCGTTTTGTACGATTTGCTGTTTCAGGATCGGCGCAATGTCATCAAGTACCCCACGCGGTCCGGCGACCAGAACGGCCTTATCCCCTTCAAGAATACGCCTCAAGCCCCGCGCCAGGGATCCATCAGAGACCAAGCAGTCCGGAGAGAGGACATTGATGATTCCGCGGTCCGAACGGGTAAGTGCGATCTCTTCGTGATGACACGCCGCCATAGCGCCATATCTATTGCAACTGCTAAGCAATTCGGCCGTGATCAAGGGGACTATTTGCGGGCTTAGGTAGCTGCACAGGTCGCGATAACGACTATGCGCCTCAATCGAGGGCACGTCCTCCACACGCGTATAGATTCGAAACGAGACGTCGGCGAGTTCCGTGCACGCTGGTATATTCCCCGGGGCAAGTAGACTGGGCAGCGCAATGTTGAGAAAGCTGTCTACATACTGCTCACCCCAAACGGCGATAACGCAATGCATGATCCGTTTTGGCTTAGTCGTCATAGCCGCACTTCGTCGGGACCTAGTTGGACCTCTTGCTGAATTGATAGAAAGCCTCCCGAGGACTGTCCCACTCCGTGATAATCACCGAAATCTATGACTATAGGGAGCGCATCTTCGACAACATCCTCATCTTCACCGTCAGCATGGCTTAGCCGGACGTTCATCGAAAAATGACCGGAGTTCAGCGGAAGGCGAGCCACCGCAAACTCAACGGTCGTTTGCCGTACAACCGTGAAATGTTTCTTATCGTTCAAATCGGACGTCATTGTGGCAGTCAAAAGGTTTCCGAAGGAGCGAATTTCAACCTCAGCAATCAGTTCATGTATGGGATCAGCTGTTTGATTCTCGATCACCAAGGAGATGAAAAAATTATCTCCTGTCACGATCGTTTGAGTGCGCTGGTGCTGGCTATTGCGAAGAACAGCATCGACCACCCGAACTCGCCCCCGACCCCGTCTGTCCGGGCGAACTCGCAAGCTTGCGCGGTTATCCGTGTCGACGATGGCATAGTATCTTGCCAGTGCTTCAGCCGTGCCGCCATCATGTTCTAATCTACCGGAGTTCAGGAGGACGGAACGTCTGCACAGGCTGGTGATGTGGTCCATTCGATGACTGACAAATAAAACAGTACGACCACTCTGAGCGGCGTCCCCCATTTTGCTGAGGCACTTCTTCTGGAAGGCGACATCGCCAACAGCCAAGACCTCATCGACAATCAGGACGTCAGATTGGAGATGCGCGGCGACGGAGAAAGCCAGTCGAACGTGCATTCCGCTGGAATAACGCTTTACCGGTGTGTCGATATAAGGTTCGACTTCTGCAAAGGCTACGATCTCATCGAAATTTTTTCGGATCTCTTCCGATTGCATGCCGAGGATCGAGCCGTTCAAAAATATGTTTTCTCTTCCCGTAAGCTCCGGATGAAAACCAGTCCCAATTTCCAATAGGCTGGCCAATCGTCCACGCAGCTTGATTGTTCCCTTTGTGGGAGCAGTTATGCGAGACAACAACTTGAGCATTGTCGATTTGCCCGCTCCGTTGCGTCCGACGATCCCAACAATTTCACCTTCGTCAATCTGAAGGTTGATGTCACGGAGAGCCCACATGTACTGAGGATTGAGATTGTCGCTGCGAGTCTGCCGGAGGAGAGTTCGGTGTGAACGGGAGAACGCCTTTCTGGTACTCCAGCTTGAAAAATCCTCCAGGGCCGTTTTGGGCGTGATGGAGCCGAGCCTATAGCGTTTGCTCAAATGCTGTATTTGTATGACAGGACGCATCGTCAGATCGTATCCATGGCGTAGCGTTCGACTCGATTGAAAATCAAAATGCCGATCAGCGCACACGCCAGTGCCGAGAGAGCGCTATATAGCAGCCATAGGAGCGATGGCCCCTCTGTGCCCAGAAACGCGTGCCGAAACACAGCCACGACGGGCGTCATCGGATTGAGGAGGATCATCCACCTGTAATTCTCGGGAACCGTCGAAAGCGGATAAATCACAGGGGTGACGTACATCCAGAGACTGAGGCCAAAATTGATCAGAAATGACAAGTCTCTATAACGAGTGGTAAGCGCGGACACGATGATACCGATACCGAGGCCCAGCATACCCGCCATTAGAATGCAGAACGGGACCAGGAGAAGAGAAACGCTGATCGAGATGGGTGTGCCGATTATTGCGTAATAGGCCAGAAAGCAGATGAAAATTCCAAACTGAATGAGAAACGAGAAGAATCCGGAGACAAAGTTTGCGACGGGTACCACCAATCTCGGGAAATAAACTTTACTGAACAATCCAGACTGCAGATTGAAGATGGACGAGTTCGCGGTGAGTGTGTTCGAGAAGTAACTCCAAATGACAATGCCGGACATATAGAAGAGAAAGTCGGGGACTCCTTCCGTGGACAGTTTGGCGATTCGTCCAAATATTACGGTGAAGGTCAAGGTGCTGAGAAGCGGGGGGATGACAAACCACAGCGGGCCCAGAACGGTTTGCTTGTAAGCAGCAACAAAGTCTCTGCGCACAAACATTTTAACCAGATACCGATAGTTCCATAGTTCTCCCAAGCGAAAGTCGATCAACGATCCTTCAGCTTTAATAATCTTGTCCCACTTCTGGTCTGTCATTGCAGTCTCAGGGTTTTCTATTCTGCTGTTGATCGACGCCGATCTGTCAGAATTTCTGGTCGAATTGAATACTATTGAGGCATCTATGTTTCTATTGGTTGCCTTAGCGCGGTGTGTTAACAGGGGCCTCGATGGCCGTGATTCAAGGTCATCTCGGGGAGTCTCAGTTTACTGAATGTGCGGCATTTCTGGTATATGGAGCTTCGAGGCGGGTATCGCTGCTAGTACATTCCAGCGCTTCAACGACTCGCTTGCCCATCGTGGCCCGGACGGGGCGGGCGTCGAGCACTTTTCGGAAAGCAGTCTCTATCTCGGCCATCGCCGGCTGGCAATCCTCGATCTGACAAGCCAAGGACGGCAGCCGATGGCCTATGCAAATGGTCGGTACTGGCTGACCTTCAATGGCGAAATCTACAATTTTATCGAGCTCAGGGAAGAATTAATCGGCTTGGGCCACAGCTTCCGCTCGTCCTCGGACAGCGAAGTCATCCTCGCCGCCTTCGCTCAGTGGGGAGAAGCCTGCCAGCACCGCTTCAACGGGATGTGGGCGTTTGCCATCTGGGATCATCACCGGCGCGAATTGTTTCTTTCCCGCGATCGCTTCGGCGTCAAGCCCCTCCACTACAGCAGCCACGGCGGCCGTTTCGTTTTCGCCTCCGAACTGAAGGCGTTTCTGGCGCTGCCCTGGTGCGAGGGCAGCTTGGATGAGGCTCTGCTGGCCGAAACTTTGCACAACATCAACGGCACCGAGGATGCCGAGGCGACCCTGCTGCCGCATGTTGTTCACCTGCGCGCCGGTCACTCTCTTCGGGTGCAGCAGGACGGCAAAGTCGAGGTGCGGCAGTGGTGGAATACCCTCGATCATCTGAGCCCAGCGCCTGCGGCATTCGCGGCGCAGGTCGAAGAGTTTCGCGGCACCTTCTTCGACTCCTGCCGGCTGCGTTTGCGCAGCGATGTACCCGTGGCGACATCTCTCAGTGGAGGGCTGGACTCGAGCGCCGTCGCGGCGACGCTGGCCACGATCATGAAAGGCCGGCATGGCGAACGCACGCCGGCCGACTGGCAGCGGGCCTTTGTGGCCTGCTTCCCGGGGACAAATCTCGATGAGGAGCACTATGCACGCACGGTCATCGAAGCCTTCGGCTTGGTGCCGCACTATCACGCCGTTGACGAAGCGGAAGCACTCCGGCACCTCGAAGAGGTAGTTTTCGCCTACGAAGGCCTCTATTGGGTGCCGTTGACCGGGCCTTGGGCAATCTATCGCGAGATGCGCCAAGCTGGGGTTGTGGTCAGCTTGGATGGCCATGGCGCGGACGAACTGATTGGCGGCTATCACTTCTTTATCGAGCGGGAGCTTGAGGCGCTGCTGACTGGGCAGTTTCGCTACAGGCGTTATCGCGACCTCAAGCAGACCCTCAGGGGACTGGCTGGCGGCAGTGCGGATCGGCTCAATGTGGGCGTTGCAGGTGATCTGCGGCTGCTGGCGCGTCATTTCCTGGGGCATGGATGGCCGAGCCGTCTTCGGCAGGCCTTCAAGGCGCTTATCGCGAGGACAGGACACACACCGTACGGCGCGTTGAACAACAACCACGACGCGATTGACTATGGGCCATTGCTGAACCCGTTCACGGGCACGCCGCGGCTCTATGCCGAGGATGCGGATCTGCGCTATCGCGACATGACGCCGCTCGCGCGGATGCTCTATGTGTGGTTTCACCACAGTGTGTTACCGACGCTCTTGCGCAATTATGATCGGGCTTCCATGGCCCACGGCGTGGAAGTTCGCATGCCGTTCATGGACTGGCGCTTGGTAACGCGGGCCTTCTCCCTCCCCGACGACAGCAAGATCGGGGCAGGTTACACCAAGCGCATTCTGCGCGAGGCCATGTCGGGCATACTGCCCGATTCGATCCGACTGCGGACCAACAAGATTGGCTTTACCTCGCCTCTCGATGCCTGGATGCGCGGCAGCCTGCGCGAATGGGTCATGGATAGCATCGCGAGTCGCGATTTCCAGCAATCCGCCGTGTGGCGCGGGGCCTCCGTGCGCGGAGCCGCGGAGCGGGCGATGGCTGGGCGGGGCAGCTTCAGCGGCATCTGGCCCATTCTGAATGCGCATCTTTTGCAGCATAAGTTCCGCGAAGCCGCCCATAAACAAAACGTATCTGCTTAAGGACACCATGAGCAGCTTCCGCCTTTTGCGCGTTTGTACGACGGGTCCCTACGGCGCTCTGTTCTCCGCTTTCGTTGAGGCGCTGCCGCCGGACATGAGCTTTTCCTCGGCATTGCAGGCCTGCCGCGAAAACGGTTTCCTCTACCCGGCCGACTTCAAGCGTGCCTTCGAGGCGAAGGGCGCGGAGGTCATGGAGATCATCGTCGATCTTCCGATTCTGCAGCGGAAATGGCTGGCCGAAGCGGGTGACAATCCGGAGTCACATGATCTCGCCGACACGTTCTTCAGACAGATTTCCGCCTTTAAACCGGAGATCGTACATTTCCAGACCCTGTCTGCATTGCCGGCCGAAGTTCGTGTGAGGATTAAAGTCCGCTGCCCTGGCGTGAAGCTGGTGACCGGGCACCGCGGATTCCCGATCTTCAATTGCGCCGGTTACGAAGACATCGACGCCATGTTTCTCGGCCACCCACGCCATCATGAACATTGGCACGCGGTTGGGGTGAAAACCTATCACCAGGACCATGCCTTCGATGAAAGTCTGCTGCCGGCCATTCAGCAGGGATTGAATGCTCGGCCGGCGCACAGCATGACGTTCATCGGCACGACGGGCTGGGGCTTCGGTCCCCATGACGGCCGCTACCATGACCTGCTCAAGCTGCTCCGCGAAACCGATCTCGAAATCTGGGGCAACGAACCATCCCGAACTCCGACCACACTACGGTCGTGGATCCTGAGGCCGACGCTCGCAGTGCTCGAGCGCATGCCGACGATCGGCCTCAAGGTGCTTTATAAAATGGGGCAGCACGGCCCGAATGTTTTCATGCGTGCGGCCAACGCCGGATTCTATATGAAGTCGCAGGCGGCGTCGGGCGTTGCGCGCGAGACGTGGTATTTGAAGGAAAAGCCCATCCAGGAGCTCTATCCCGAGCGCATGCATCCGCCGGTCTTCGGCCTCGACTATCTCCGCCTGCTCGCGAACTCGAGGATCACATGGAACCGCCAGCTGGAGATGGACGGCGCGGGCGCCAACATGCGGATCTTCGAAGCTTGCGGCGTCGGCACCTGTCAGATGAGCGATGAGCGTCCGGAAGTGACGGCCATTCTCAAGCCCGACGAGGAAGTCGTGACTTACAAGACCATCGGCGAGTGTATCGACAAGGCAAAATATCTGCTCACCAACGACGCGGTCCGTGCCCGCATTGCAGCGGCTGGTCAGCAGCGCGTCCTGCGAGACCACACCACGGCACAACGTGCAGCCGAGATGCACGATCAACTCGAAGCCCTGCTGGCCTAGCCTTCGATAATCGTCGGTTTGTAAGTCAGACGCGCAAAGGGCTGTTCGCGATCCGCCACAGCGGATTCAATGGTGAATAGTCCAGCGTTCTCGATCAGATCGTCATATTCGTAGGCGCCGAGCGACGTCTGAACATTGCAATTGAAATAAAATCGGCCAGCATTAATGGGCAGGGTTGGCGCCGCAAATTGAATGCGAAGCTGGCGATCGATACTCAATGGCGGAAGGCCGCATTCGCGCGAACTGAGGCTCCCGACGAACATATTTTCGACGGAGAAGATCCCGATTGTCACATAGAGATTGTGAACTGGGGCGTCGGTCCGATTTTCCAAAGATACAACGAAGCGAGCCTCTTTACCCGCTTGGAGGCTGCTGGTTTTCTGGCCGGCTGAGTTTTCTATCCAGGCATCCACAAATCGCACTCGGCCACGCCCCCTGCGGTCCGCACGGCTTCGCAGATGCTTTCTTTCTTCTGTCTCGAACAACGAAAAATACCGGCTAGTTACTTCTTTCGTAGGGCCATCGGCGACCTTAAGCCCTCGATCGAGCAAAACTGCCCGATTGCAAAACGCATTGATTTGATCCATCCGATGGCTGACGAAAAGTATCGTCCTGCCTGAGTCGGCAATTTCGCGCATACGGTGAATGCACTTTTTCTGAAATCCGACATCCCCTACGCCGAGGACTTCGTCCACGATCATGATATCCGAATCGAGGTATGCGGAGACGGCAAAAGCGAGCCGAACGAACATGCCACTCGAGTAACGCTTCACGGGCGTTTCCATGAACCGCTCGATTTCCGAAAACGCGACAATATCCCGATATCGCGCTTTAACCTGTTCGGCGGTCAGGCCCAGAACACTGCCCTGCAAGAAGATGTTTTCGCGCCCGGTGAGGTCGGGCTGGAAGCCGGTGCCGACTTCTAGCATGCTGGAAAGCGTGCCCCGGACGCGCACCGTCCCCTGCGTGGGTGCGGTAATACAAGACAAAACTTTGAGAAGCGTGCTCTTACCCGCTCCATTTCTGCCGATGATCCCGACGATGTCGCCTTGTCGGACCTCCAGATTGATATCCCTGATGGCCCAAATTCGTCCGCCTTCCCTATTGCCGTGATCGATGGTGCCCAGTGCGACGAGCGGATCGGGCTGGCGACGGACCTTCATCGTCCACCATCGATGAATATCGTCGCGCAGCGTGCCGGTGCCGATCTGCTTGAGTCGATAGACCTTGCTGACGTTTTCGGTCGCAATGGCGAGCGGTGTCACGGCTACAGGGCTGCGTAGATCTGTGGCGCGGTGAATCCGTGAGCGGCCAGCAGCTCGGCATGGTCGCCATAGCAATGGATGAACTTGTCCTGCAGCGAGAAGGTCTTGAGCTCGCAGGGCGCCTTGATGTCCCAGGCGAGTTCCTTCACGCGCGAGCCGAGCCCGCCATGGGGCACATGCTCCTCCATGACCACGACACGGCGATGGCCGCGCAACGCCGCCGCGATGCCGTCGCGGTCAAGCGGCTTGATCGTGTGGCACGAGACCACGGATACGCTCTCGCCCCGCTCGGCTTCCAGCCGGGCCGCCACATCCAGCGCCATCTTGACCGTCGGTCCGTAGGACAGGATGCAGGTGTCCGTGCCCTTTTTGAGATAGCGAATGCGGCCGATGAGGAACGAATCGACCGCATTCTCGGTCAGCATCGGCTCGCCTGCCTTGCCGAGACGAAGATAGACCGGGCCTTTGTCGTTCTCCTTGGCGCACCAGCGGGTGGCCAATGCCACCTCGGCCGGGTCACACGGCGCGATCACCGACATGGTCGGAATGGCGCTCGCCACCGCCACATCCTCCATCGCGTGGTGCGTGCCACCGAGCGTTGAGTAGGTGACGCCGCCGCCGATGCCGACGATGGTCACCGGCAGCTCCTGGTAGCCGAGGTCATCGCGCACGAACTCGAACGGCCGGTAAATCGTGAAGGTGGCGATGGTATAGGCAAAGGGCCGCAGGCCGCGCAGCGCCATGCCAGCAACCATGCCGATCATGATCTGCTCCGAGACGCCAGTATTCACGAAGCGGTCGGGAAATTCCTCGCGGAATTTCGCAATGGAGCCAGCCGGTGATATGTCGGCGACGACGAGCGCGAGCCGGGGATCTTCCTTGCCCAGCTCATAGAAAGTGTCAGCGAACTTGTTTCTCACGACGCGATCTCCGTCAGCTCGCGCAGAGCCTGCTCGTATTCCTGCTTATTGGGCGAACGGTAATGCCAGATCGGCACATGCTCCATGTAGGAAACGCCGCGACCCTTCACGGTCTTGCACACCACCATCAGTGGCTTGCCCGGCCGGCCGCTCTGCGCTGCCTCGAAAACCGCCGATGCGTCATGGCCGTTGACCTCATGGACCCCCCAGCCGAAAGCGCGCAGCTTATCCGCCACCGGATAGAACGCCGGATGGGTCACGCTCATGCGGTCCATGCCGGAAAAGTCGTTGAGGTCGAGGAAGGCGGTCAGATTGTCGAGCTTCAGGTTGGCCGACATCATGATGGCCTCCCAGGTCGAGCCTTCCTGGCATTCGCCATCGGACAGCACCACATAAGTGTGCCGGTCGTCCTTCTGGAGCCTGTCCGCATAGGCCATGCCGCAGGCGATCCCAAGGCCATGGCCGAGCGAACCGGTCGAGGCGGCGATGCCGGGTGTGCCGTAGTCCGGGTGCGCGCCCAAGCGGCCATTCGACTTGCAATAGGCGGCCAGATCGTCCCCCATCAGAATCCCGAACTCTTCGAGAATGACGTACTGCGACATGCAGCCATGCCCCTTCGACATCAGGAAGGTGTCGAGCAGATTCTTGCCGGCGCGCCGCATCAGGCCGTGATAGATCACGTCCACCGCCTCGAGGCAGGAGAACGCCGGCGCGATATGGAGTGCGCCCACTTGCTGCGAAATATCGAGAATGCGCTTCCGATAGGCCTTACAGCGGCGTCGTGACGCGGCGCTATCGAAGCTGTTGCGGCGGCTGGAAGCGTCCATCGGACTCACGCGCGCAGGACGTAGTCGGTGGGGAGATCGCGGATCTGGTCGAGATATTTGCGGCCCCAGGCCACCATATCCTTGAGGCCGTCCTCCAGGCTGATCTGCGGCTCCCAGCCGATCTCTCTCTTGATGGCCGATGAATCGAGCCAATAGCGCGAGTCCTGACCGAGCCGGTCCCCCGTCATTTCACACAGTTTCTCGAACGGAATGCCGAGCGCGTCTGCGGTCTTTTCGACCACGGCGCGGATCGATGTCGGCAGCGCCGGGCCGACATTATAGATCGTGCCGAGCGGTGCCTTTTCGCACACCATGTGAATGGCGCGGGCGAGATCGCGCGCGTGGATGTAGGACTTTTCGGCACGACCGCCGCCATGAAGTGGCAGCTTTCGCCCCGTCAGGCCACACAGCACCGCTTTCGGGATGACACGGTGGAGCAGCTGGCCTGGGCAATAGGCGTTCGACGGGCGCACGATGTTCATCGGAAACTTAAGGAACTTGTGCACCGATAGGAGATACATGTCGAAGGCCACCTTCGACGCGGCATAGGGGCTCGACGGCTTGATCGGCTCGTCTTCCTTGGTGGCGTGATCGACCGAGCCGTACATCTCGGAGGTGCCGATCTGAATGAATCGCTCGAGCCAAGGCCGCTTCATCAACTCCTCGGAAAGCCGCGCCAGGGCCATGGAATTGGTCTCGAAGAAGCGCCAGGAATGCTTCCACGACACGGCACCCTCACCCTGGGCGGCGTAATTGATGATGACCTCGGGCTTTTCCCTGTCGAGCAGCTCGAGCAGGAGGTCGAGCTCATAGGTAATGTGCCGCGCGTGATATTCGTATTTCGGGTGCTTATCGATGTTGAGCGAGAACGGTTCCTCGCGCAGAGGGTTGCGTCCGATGCCGAGCACTTTCTTGGGATTGGCGTGATCGAGCAGGTAAAGCGCCGTGTGAATGCCGAAGGATCCGCCCCCACCGAGGACCGCATAAGTCTTGCCCATTCTACTGATTCCCTTGAATTTTCCGTTCTCTAAACCGCTATTCGATGATTGTCCAGTCATAGTCTCCGGTATAGTCGGCCTCGGCGAAAACGCGCAGCCAGCCCTCGGGATAGTCATGGAATTTGGCGGTCAGCACCCAGCTTTCGAAAATTTCCTTCTCCTGCGGCGTGCGATAGGAATCGACCTGGATGAAGCCGCGTCCGGGTGCTAGCCGCTCAACCTCGCGCACGGCGGCAACGGCGCCGGCGCGGTCCATGTTGTGGATTGTGTTGAGCGAGATGACGGCTTTGAAGCTGCCGTCAGGGAACGGAAGCCTGGCGCATGTGCCAAGATGCAGGCGGCCCACCACTTCTGGCGCGCAGCTCATCAGGGCGTATTCCGAGATGTCGAGACCGAAGGCTTCCAGTCCCGGGCACACGGTGATCAGATCCTTGACCAGAAAGCCCTTGGCGCAGCCCACATCGAGGATACGGTCGCCAGTCTTGAGGCCGAAATGCTTGACGATGTCGCGGGCAACCGGGATCCAGCGGCCATCGTAGCGATAGCCGCCGTAGCCGACCTCGCGCGGCCCGTCGAAATAGGACTCGCCGTATTGGCGCGCAATGGCGATATTTTCAGGATTCTGCGCTTCGCTACGCTTCTGGATGTTGCGCTTCACCTTCGGCAAAGCGGCAAGAAGCTTGACTTCTCTCATCGTAAGGGATTCCGACGGTAGGGGGAATAAACAGGAGGTCGCGGGCACTACTATAGTCAACGTGGCCGGCGCGGCAAAGCGGCTCCGCATCTGAAGCCGGCAGCTTCGCGCGACATCATCCCTGCTGCGCCAAGATCCTGCGCAGCAGGGCCCCGAGCCTGCGTTCTGCGACCGGGAGGAGGTCGCGCCGCCGTAGGCGCAGAAAACCGTAGCCCAGGATCAGGCCGCGGTGACCCAGTCGATCGAGGAGCGCCAGGATACGGCGGTCAAATGCGTTGAGACCGCCGAGCAAGCGGCGCAGCCACGCGGTCGGCGGCCTGTCGCCCTCGATGTCGCGCCGAGCCAGGGCGCCGTAAAGCCAGCGGCCTTTCCACCGCCGCGGGTAGCCCGGCGGAAAAAGTGGGGCGTGTTCTCCCGTCATCAGCCGGCAGGCCGCCTCTGCGACGCTTGTCAATTTGTTGAAGTCGGTGGTTGTGTCGCTGGCGATGCCTTGGCGATCGCGTCGCCAATAGCCGAGCTCATCGGGAACGAAGCAAGCGCCATGCCGCAATGCGATCGCGCGGCTGACGTAACCATCTGTGAAGGCGGCAAGTTCGGGCCGAAAGCCCCCGGCTTCGAGTAGCGCGCCACGGCGGTAGATCGTTGTGTTGCCCATCATCCAGGTATCGTCGCGCAACAGCAGCCGGGCGGCGTCCCACGGTGAGATGTAGCCGTCACGGGGCAGCGGACGCGGCGTGGCGAAACTGCCGAGATCGCTTCCGTCCGCATCCATCAGGCGAGCGGCGGCCGAGCACAGGCCAGCTTGCGGAAATTTGGTGAGCAGGACAAGCGAGCGCTCGAACAGCCCAGGCATGACTTTGTCGTCGGCAGCGGCGAAATATAGAAATTCATCCTCGGCCACCACGAGCCACTCCTGCAGATTACGCAGGACGCCGCGGTTCTGGTCGAGGAAGACGGGTCGGATATGAGGGTGCTGCGCGGCGTATCGGCTAATGACCGCGCGGCTGTCGTCCGTCGACGCGTCGTCGACGATGCAGATCTCGCGCGGCTGCACGGACTGCGCCAGGATGGCATCGAGCGCTTCGCCTATGTAGCGCGCATGATTGTAGTTCGGCATCAAAACCGAAAACCGTGCGGCAGCCTGGCGTACCGCGCTGTCCACGTCAGGGCTCCGCCGGATAGGCAAAGCACGCGTCAATCTGGCTCAGCCGTGGGCGCGCAAGATCGCGTTCCAGTACGCGAGCCTCGCCGGCATCGAATGGCCAGTCGATCGCCAATTCCGGATCGTTCCAGGAGAGTCCCGCCGCATGGCTTTCCTTATAGCCACGGCCGAGCTTGAAGATCACCTCGACGTCGTCCGTCAAGGTCGCGTAGCAATGGGCGAAGCCGACGGGCACATAGATCTGGTCCCAGTCCCCGGCGACGAGCTCGGCTTTCGCCCACTGCTTGAAAGTCGGAGAGCCGTGTCGCAAGTCGACATTGACGTCGAGAATGCGGCCGTGGACCACTCGAATGAGCTTGGATTGGCCAAAGGGCGGTCGCTGGAAGTGAAAGCCCCGTACAGTGAAACGATGCGGAGAAACGCAGTGGTTTTCCTGGACGAAATCATCGCGGATTCCGAGCGATTCGAAATAGCTGCGGTTGTAGACCGATGCCACGGATCCGCGCGCATCACCTTTGGCGGGCGAACGGAAGATGCGCAAATCGGCAATCGCGAGGGTGCGGCTCTCCAGCCCTTCGACCAGGGTGCCGTCCGTAGCCAATGGGCATTCGGGCTTGGACGACAATGATCCCTCGGTTCTCGGCGCGTTCAAGGCCGGCGCGGCGCCATGCCGACCGGGGTCTCGTCAATGTACATGCGTAGGGCGTGACTGTCATAGGGCGTCAATCTGGGCTCGCGCAGCGCTTCGTCAGCGGTGAACAGGCGCATTGCTTGGCCCTCGTGCAGCACCAGCCGCTCTACCTCCTCGTCCGCGATCGGCACCTCGAAGATATAGCGCAGCTTGATGCCCAGGCCCCAAGCCGCGAAATCCCAGGCCACCTGCGTGAAATAGCGTATTTCCTGGGGCACGAAACCGATCTCCTCGCCGAGCTCGCGCAGCAACGCCCGTCCCGGAGTTTCGCCAGGCTCGACGGCGCCGCCAAACAGGCTCCAGCTGTCGGGAAACCAGATGCCGGGCTTGGAGTCGCGATGCTGCAGCAGGAAGTGCCGTCGGGGTGCCACGATGATCGCAGCGGCCGCTCCCTCGGGCGGCACGGCGACGGTGGAGATGGGGCCGGGGGCCTCGACGATACGGGTCATTTCTCGGCGGCGAGCATCGCGGCATGTGCCGCTGAAAGACCGTCCCGCAGCGGCGTGAAGACGAAGGTCGGGAAGGCCTTGCGGCAGGCCGTGACGTCGAACGTGCGGTGGGTGACCGGAGAACCGCGCGGTGTGAAGACGATCTCGACGGGGCGGTCGAACTGAGCGGCGACTAGCCGCGCCAGCTCCTGGAAGCTCACCGAACGGCCGGTGGCCAGGTTGAGCTTGCCGGCGGAGCGGTGAGACACGATCACCCCGATCAGCCGGACGAGATCCTGAACCGCGATATGGTCGCGAGTCTCCTCGCCTTCGCCGCCGAGCGTGATCTTGCCGTCCTTTGCCGCCTGGCGGCGGAAGCGGTTCGGCCCGTAGGAATTGTGGCTGTCGTCGGCGCCATAGACCAGGGTCGGTCGCACGATGGCAAGAGGCGCCTTGACCGTGCTCTCGAACATGATTTCGCGAGTGCGATGCATGCTGCCGTAGAGATCGATAGGTGCGGCAGGGCTGTTTTCGCTCACCAGGCCAGCAGTGAAGGGATAGACCGCGTCAGAGCTTACATAGACCATGTGCGCGACCGGTTGCTTGGCGAGCGCGACGCAGACGGCGTGCGCCATCGCGAGATTGCGCATCATGGTATCGATATCCCGGCCCTTGTCCGGCGTAATCGCGTTCAGCATCACGACCGCGTCGTCCGCGCGCAGCACGGCCGCGAGCCGCTCGCCGGCATCGGCCCCCGTCAGATCGATCTGGTCGGATCCGACTGCCAGGGCGGAAATGGCCTCGTCCTTGAGATGGGCAATCAAATGCCGGCCAATGAACCCTCGCGAGCCGAGAACGACGACGCGGGCGGGCTTGGTGG
Source organism: uncultured Rhizobiaceae bacterium (assembly GCA_964577835.1). GTDB lineage: Bacteria > Pseudomonadota > Alphaproteobacteria > SMXQ01 > SMXQ01 > CAVVYA01. The sequence continues at coordinate 12,307 of CAZOBN010000022.1, read as the reverse complement.
GAGTCGCGTTGTGGTGCTGAAGCATGGGGTCCGATCTCAGACTAGGCGGAAACGCCGAGGGTAATGTGGTCGAGCCCCGCGTCAATGGCGGCATCCCGATCGATAACGCGGAACGGATCGATCAGGACACGCCCGCGCATGGCCTTGGCCATGGCAGCGGGCGTGAGCTCACGGAACTGGCGCCACGGCGTCATGATCAGCACGGCATCGGCATCGCGACAGGCATCGAGCGCGGAACCGGCGGCACGTGCCCGCGGATGGGGCGCCGCCGCGGGCGCCACCACCGGATCGTAGACGGCGATATCGAAGGGCGCGAGATGCTCGATTAGGGCAAGCGATGGTGAGTTCTTCGTGGAATGGGTGTCTTCTTTGTAAGCGAGCCCAAGCACGCCGAGCGTCGGCTGCCGGGTCACCGGCAGCACCCGCTCGTGCAGCACGCGCAATGCCCAATCCTTGCGGTAGCGGCTGCTGGCGGTCCAGGCCCGCACCACACCGGCATCGCTGCCCAATTCGTCCGCCAGGCGGCACACAGTAGCCAAGTCGCGCTCGAGATTACCGCCGGCGATGCCGAGACCGGGCGCCAGATAGGCGAAAGCCCCGATGCGTCGGTCGAGCTTGAGCGAGGGCACGATCTCAGACCAGTCGGCGCCGATACGTTCGCATAGCTCGGCCAACGTGTTGGCGACGCTCACCGATGCCACCAGACAGCAATTGATCGAGATCTTGGCCAGTTCGGCGCTCTCATAGCGCATCGGCAACACGGGGCAGCCGAAGCTCTCGAGGAAGGCTTGTAAGGGTGCGGGCAAGGGCTGGCTTCGCTCGGCGCAGCCTATGATGAAGCGCTCCGGGTGCAGCGCGCGTTCGACGGCACGGCCGAAGATCAGGGTCTCGACCTGATAGATCAGCCTGTCCGGCCGGCGTGACAGGCTCGGCGCCAGCCGGCGCGTAAAGCCCGGCGGCACTTGGCTGAGAATGACCATGGTCGCATCTGGCGCCATGGCTCCGTCCGCCTGGCGGATCAGGGCGGTGAGCGGCGCCAGATCGCTGCGGCCATGATCGTCCGTCGGCACGTCGGGAGCGACGTAGACCACGTTGCAGCAGGCGAGGGCTGCCGAGTCAGCCGTGAAGGATAGACGGTCGCCATTGCGCGCAAAGGTCTCCGGCAGGTCGGGCTCGACCACGGGCAGCGTGCCAGCCGCCAGACCCGCTGTCCGGGCAGGGTCGGGATCGAAACAGACGGTGTGAAATCCCTTCTCTGCTGCGGCCACCGCCGAGTTGAGGCCGAGATGGGTCATCCCGGCGAAACCGATCACAGGGGCATCGCGACGCGCGGCCATCAAGGTTTCCCTGGCACCGGGCTGGACGCGAGCGCTTCGCGGGCAAGGCCGTTTAGCACGCTGTTCAACCAGATGTCGTTGTCGATGTTGCTTTCACCGCGCCGGCAAAGCCCCACGAAATGGTCATACTCGAGCTGCCAGGTGGGATCCGGCTGCACGAGAGTGACGGCCTGCTCGTCTGGCCGTCCGCTGGGCAATTTGCGGTCGCGCAGGATGAAGCTGCTGGGCCCCCACTTGCACAGGGACTGGATATGGGCACTGCCCTTTTCAGCCAGCACATCGGCGTAGAAATGATTGCGCCAGGACAGCAGACAGGCCTCCATCTGCAGCAGCGGCTTGCCGACCGCGCCGAACGTCACATGGTCGAAGGCGCGATTTTCGAACCGACTGGCCGACTGAATGTGGAATTCCGCGGCTGGTTTGCCGAACCAGAACAGCATTGTGTCGAGCAGATGGGAGCCGAGATCGGGCAACACCCCGGCGTCCTTGTCACGCCATGCGGAGTCTCGCACCAGCCGCGCGGTGCCATTGCCGTAAAACATCCGCAGGCTGTAGATATCGCCGAGCACGCCGGAGTCGATAGCTTCCTTCAGGCGCACGAAATGCGGCTCGAAGCGATGGTTGTAGGCAGTGTAGCAGGATGCGGACTTGCGCTTGGCCAAGGCAGCCAGCGTCATCAGTTCTTCGTTCTTCGGGGCGAACAGCGGCTTTTCGACCAGCACATGTTTGCCGTTGCCGAGCAGGTAAGTCAGCAACTCGATTTTGACTTCGTCGGGTGTGCAGACGAGGGCCGCGTCATAGTCGGCCAACGGCACGCCGTCGACCGACTTGTGTGTGGCCTCGGGATTGAAGGGATCGACCGTCGCCACTACGGCCTTGCCGGCTATGGCGCGGCGCTTGTATCCCTGAACGCCCAAACCGACGACGATGACTCGCACGTCTCGTCTCCTCTCAGGCGTCCGCGTGTCCGGGAGCCAGCGCCTTGAACCACCCGTCCGTCGCGGTGGCGATCGAATCCGGGTCCCACAATGGCGCGTCGCGCCAGTAGTCGATATTCTCGAGGATACGGGCGACGCCCTCTTCGAAGCTCACCTTTTGCTTCCAGCCTAGGTCGCGCTGGATCTTGGCTATATCTGCCCAGGTGCAATCCGGCTCGCCGGGACGCTTCGGAATGTGGACCACAGGCCCGCCGAGCAACTCGACCAGCCGATTGACCGACTGCGGGTTGCCGGCGCCGAGATTCCAGACCTCGCCGATCTTGTCGGTCTCCGCGGCCAGCAGGAAAGCTTCCGCGACGTCCGTCGCATACAGGAAATCCCGCCGCTGGGTGCCGTCGCCCACCACAGTGAAGGGCTTCCCGGCAAGCTTCTGCTTCAGAAATACGCCGAACACGGCGCCATAGGCGCCCGAGGTGCGCGAGCGGGTGCCGTAGGCGTTGAAGATTCGGATGGCGTTGACGGGTAGCTTGTAGACCGCGTTCCAGTGGAACGCAGCCTGCTCGCCTTGGTATTTGCTGAGCGCATAAGGATATTGCGGGGCGATGGGATGGTCCTCGCGCGTCGGCGTCTTGGCGAGCCCGTAGCAGGACGACGAAGCGGCGTAGACGAATTTCCTGACGCTTCCTGCGGCGCGCGCGCATTCGAGCATGTGCACGGTGCCTTGCACGTTCGTCGACATATAGTCCATCGGCCGTTCGATCGAGGGCACGATGTCGCCGATGCCGGCGAAGTGGAAGACGTAGACAGCGTCCTTGAAGAGGGCATGACCGGGCTGATAGGCCCGGATGTCGGATTCGACGAATTCGAAATCCGGATTGCCACGATGCTGCGCGATATTGTCCTCGCGCCCGCCCACCAGATTGTCGATCACCCGCACCGCATAGCCGCGGTCGATCAGCAGGTCCACCATGTGGCTGCCGATGAACCCGGCGCCGCCGGTGACGATGGTGATCGGCTTGCCAGCACTCATTTCGCGCCAATTTTCTTCATGGTGCGGACATTGTAGTACCAATCGTCGGTAAAGCTGTTCGGCAACAGGTGGTTGCGGAACGCGGACGTGAGATCGCGCACAGCGTCCTCGATCGTGCGCTTCGGCTTGAAGCCGAGCACACGATGCACTTTATCGGAATTGACATGGTAGGACCGGTTGTCGTTCGATGGTGTGGTCTCGATCTTGATTTCACCGAGGTCGGGCATTTCTTCCTCGACCACCCGCTTCACCATCAGCGCGATGTCCGCGATGGAATGATTCTCGTAGCCGATGTTGAACACCTCGCCCTGGATCTTTTCGTGCGGTGCATCCAGCATCACCTCGTAGGCATCGACCATGTCCTCGACGTGCAGGTTCGGGCGCATCTGGCCGCCGCCGAATACCGTGATCGTGCCCTTGTTGATGGCATGGTTGGTGAGGATATTGACGGAAAGATCGAGACGGGTCCGCGGGCTGTAGCCGCAGACCGTCGCCGGTCTGATCGTCACGCAGGTGAAGTTGTCGGCCTTGTGCTTCCACAGCAGGGGCTCGCAGAGTCCCTTGAATTTATTGTAGAGCGTGAGCGGCACCAACGGATGGTCTTCGGTCACGTCCGGCGAATCGCTGACGCCGTAGACCGAGCTGGAGGATGCGTAGACGAAGCGCTTGACGCCTGCCTTCTTGGCGGCCACCACCATCGGCTCAAAGCAATCGAAATTGATCGTTTTGGATAGGTTCTCGTCCAGCTCGAAGCTCGCGTCGTTCGAAATGCAGGCCAGGTGCAACACCGTATCCTGGCCCTCGAAGGTCTTGGCCAACTTCGCCGTGTCCCGCACGTCGCCCTGGATGACCGTCAGATTCGGATCGTTCGGAAGACGGCAACCGAAATAGAGCGTGTCGTAGACGGTAACCTTGTGGCCGCGTGACAGCAGTCGCGGCGTCAATACATGGCCAACGTAACCGGCGCCGCCGGTGATCAGAACATTCTTCATGGGACGACGGTATTCCTTCGGAATAGGAGCTAGGAAGGCAGAGCTGCACGACCCGTCACCAGAGCAGCCAGTTCTTAACCGAACTCTCGCGCCCGGGTACCGACGCTGTTCTAGAGCTTTTGATTCGCTCGGTAAAGGCCTGATGGCCGTCCGTGGATTGGTTCCCTGGCCAGGTCACGCCGCTGGCTGCTTGACCGCGATCTCGTAGCCTGCCGCCTTCGCGTCCTTGTAGAACATGGCCACGGTTTCCAGCGAATACCCCGTCAGATCCTTGCCCACGATGCTCAGCTTCTTGAGCACGTCGTTGGTGACCGTAATGACATGGCAGCCGATCGCATCCGCCTGGAAAATGTTCAGCAACTCGCGCGGGCTGGCCCACAGCAGTTCCGCCTTCGGCTTGCTCTCGATGATGCGCAGTGCCTCGCTCATATGCGGCACTGGATCGCGGCCGGTGTCGGCGATGCGCCCGGCGAAGACCGAGACGACTGCCGGCGTGGCGCCGTCAAGGGCGGCGGCAATGTCGCGCACCTGCTCGAGGGTCATGACCGCGGTGATGTTGAGCTTCACGCCCGCCTTGGACAGGCGGCTGACGAGTGGGGTTGCCGCTTCACCCTTGGTGTTGGTGACCGGGATCTTGACGTAGACGTTGCGGCCCCAGGAAGCGATCTCCTCCGCCTGCGCGGCCATGGTCGGAAAATCGTCAGCGAACACCTCGAACGATACCGGACGGTCGCGCACCACATTCAGCACGTCCTGGGCAAAGGCCTTGTAATCGGCGACGCCGGCGTTGCGCATCAGGGTGGGATTGGTGGTGAATCCCTTGATGAGGGAATTCCCGTACATCTCCTTGATGCCGGCCAGATCCGCGCCATCCGCGAAAATCTTGATCTTCAGCGCGGCAGCGCTGGGAACGTCCTGAGGCCCGGTGGTCATGGCAATCACTCCTTCTCTCGGCGAAGAATCCATTCGACGGCTTGCGGCAAATCGGCGACGACTGCATCCGAGTTTTCAGGGCGGGGTTCATCATAGCCGTGGTCGACGAAGACCGTCTTGCACCCCGCCGCTCTGCCGGCTGCAATATCACGCCAGCGATCGCCGACCATATAGCTCCGCGTCAGATCGATGTCATGTTCGCGTGCCGCCGCTACGAGCATGCCCGGTTTCGGCTTGCGGCAGTCGCAGGCGTCCGCGTCCGTGTGATAGCAGGTTTTAATATCGTCGACAGGCACCAATTTGAACAATATCTCGTGCATTTCGCTGACAGTTTCCAGGCTTTGCCTGCCCATGGCCACGTCGGGCTGATTGGTCACGACGATGGTCAGGAAACCGGTCGTGCGCAGGCGCGCCACGGCTTCGGGGACGTCCGGTAAGATCGCGAATTCGGCAAGAGTTGTCGGAGCGTAGGGGCGGCCGGTCCGGACCACGTTGCGGTTCAGGACTCCGTCGCGATCGAGGAAAACGGCGCGTTTCAAATAGAGTAACCGATGCTGGCGGGCCGGGAGCCGGGCGCTACCATTTCGTCTTTTGCCGCTGCAAGTCTGGATGCGAGACAAGGCAATGCCAGACGACGGCCTGGAAAGCCTCCGCATGCGGGGTCACGCGGTTATCGTCCACAGTGGGAATCACCACGACGACGTCACCAACCTGCTTCGTGTAGCCCCCGTCGCGCCCGACAATTCCGAAAATCTTCAAGCCGCGCGCGCGTGCCTCCTGGAGGGCCTCGACGATATTCGGGCTGACGTTCTTCTCCATGTTGCCGCCACCGACGGAGAAGACCATGATCGCATCCGTCGCCTTGGCGCGGCTCACCTTGAGCCATTCGGAGAAGACGGTGTGCCAGCCTTCGTCGTTGGTGCGCGCGGTCAGTTCCGACACGTTGTCTGTCGGCGCATAGGCTTCGATCCCACAGAGCTTGCGAAAGTCGTTGACCGCGTGCGCGCAATTCGCGGCGCTGCCGCCGACACCGAGCATGAACAGCCGCCCCTCGCGCTCGCGCAGGTGCACCAACTCGCGGCCGAGCTGCTCGATGGCGGCATAGTCGAGCATGGCGGCGATCTTTTGGACTTCGGCGAAGAACTGTTGGGTATACGAGGGCATTTGAAACCGGAAACCGTGAGAATTAGCTACCGAGCCGCGATACGCATAAAGTAGTGTAGCCGCGGAGTTTAGAAACCAAGGCGCATCTGCCGTGAGCGGCCATCGTAAGATATTCACTACTTTATCGACGTTCATCTTTAAAGCGAAAAACAACCCGGATTTCGCGGCGGCCGTCTTCATTGGCTATGGCCTGCTCGCGGTCCAGGTCGTGGTGCAGATCTTCTTGGTGCCTCTCTATCTCCAGACCCTGGGGGATTACCGTTTTGGCGCCCTGATGATCCTGCTCGCTTACATCGGCTTCGCGTTTACATTGGTCGGTTCGCTCTACAGCCTCCTGCTCCGGATGTTTAGCCAGGCGCAGAAAAGTCGCGACGGGGCTCGGTCATCGCGCCTCTACGTTGCGGCGAAGATCATAACCATCGGCTTCTCGCTTATATGCAGCGCGGTGATCCTAGCAATCGAATTCTTCCACCCTATTCTCTTCCATAACGCGCCGCCCGAGCTCCGCGACGAAATCATTCGCGCTCTGCTGCTATCGACCGTGCATCTTGTTTTGCTCTGTGAGATTTCCGTAGATCAACACCTGTTGGCTGCCGCTGGTCGTCAGGCCATTGCCAATCTTATCACGCTCATCGGGCTCCTGGTTTTTGCCGCGGCGGTGGTGCCGGCCTTGCTGTCGGGCGCGAATCTACCGGATGTTCTCGCTTGTTTTATCCTGGGAGATGTCGTGAGTCGGCTGTTCGCGGCGTTTGTCTCGCGGGGCCATGTCAGCATCCGGTGGCGCGAACCGATCAGGCGCTACGTCGAGGCTCTGCGCGATATCCTCACGAGCAAAGTGCGTTCCCATTTCACTTTCACGGCTTTAACCGTCGCGCTGCAGGCCGACGTTCTGATCATCGGCGGCATCGGCGGACCGATTGCCGCGGCGAAGTTCGTGCTGGTTTGGAAAATCGCCGAGATGCTGATCCTCGTTCTCTCGCGCGTTACGCAGCATCTGCAGGCGGAATTCGTCGGCATGGATCTACGTGGTGAACGAGGACGGCTGATCCGGATCTACCGAGAGGTCTATGGCGGACTGTTCGTTGCGGCGTTGTGCCTTGGTATTTTGTACGGTCTGTTTGGGCGTTGGATCGTTGCGTTATGGGTTGGTGAGGGTGCCGTGCCCAGCGAAGCGTGGGCCTATCCGCTGGCAGGCCTTGCTATTCTATGGCTGGGCATTGCCCGGCTGCCGATCACATTCGCGTTGTCTCTGAACCGGATCACGCCTCTGACGCGGGTGGCGGGGGTAGAGCTCGCGGCGAAACTCCTCCTGATCTATCTATTGTTCCCGCATTCGGGATATCTGGCGCCGATGATCGCGATCTCCGTCGTGCATCTGTGCGGCGTTGCATATGGTTACTACGCTCTGGGACGCTCGACCCTGACAAAGCTCGCCGGGGTCGCTTCGTGAGCACGGGATAGCATTCAGCTCGCCGAAGACCGCTGATCCAATTCGGACTGCGTCGCGCGCAGGGCCACCGCCGAAAATGCCATGGCCAGCATGAGGGTCGCAAGCCACCAGCTCTGCCAGGCGCCGTAGCTCAGGCCGGCGATCGCCGTCGCCGCCGTCAGTTGGCCGACCAGCAGTGCCCCCTCGGTGCGGTCGGCGGCCACCCTTGGGATCTGGCGGAACAGCCAGAACAGCACGGCGGCGCCCAGCGCCGCGCCCGGCAGGCCCAGTTCGAGCCACCACTGCAGGGCCATGTTGTGAGGGTGGAGGGGAAGGCGTTGGACCTCCACGGAGCAGGGTGGCTGGCAGGCCCGGGTGGTTACCGGGACCGTCGATTTGCCGTCCGGGAAGGAACGCGCCGCATCGAGACCCCACCCCTGGAACGGCCGTTCCAGGGCCTTGCCGCCGACGAACTCCCAGATCGCCAGGCGGTGGGGCACGGACAGGTTGTAGACCGCGCGCCCCACCGTTTCGAATGCCGCCGGGGTAATGACTTCGCGGGCGACGAAGGGGGCCGCCATGACCATGGCGGCGACGGTCCAGCCGATCAGACGAGTCATCGGTCCACGCCCGATGAAGCTCAACGCCGCCGCGACGATCCCGCAAGCCATGGCCGCTGCCACCGAGCTGCCGTAATAGACATAGACGATCGCCACGGCGGCGCCGAAGAGCCCGATGGCGAGCGGCACATAGCCGGCGCGGCGCAAGGCGATCAGGGCGGGCGCCAGCAGCAGCACGAGCACGGCAAGACCGCGGTTGAAGGGGGAATAGATCTGCTCGAGCCCTGCTCCGCTCTGGCGCAGGAGCGATTGGATCGGGCTGTTGAGCGCCATCTCGATCGTATAGATCGCCAAAGCGGCCATAGTGCCCATCACGAGTGCCCGACCGATGCGCGCCGCTCCCGCGCCGTCGAGCAATGCGATCCCGCCCATCGCCACGGCGCCGCTGGCGAACAGCGCCAGCAATTGCAGTGCCGTGGTGACCGAGCCGATGGGGTAGATGCTCCAGCTCGCGCTGAGCGCGCCCCACAGCACGAGAAGGATGAGCAGGATCAGCAGCGGCCGGCCGACCACAGGTATGCGGCGCCGCTCGAGAATAGCCGGAACGATGATGCCCAGCGCGGCAATTACGATGAGCGGCGCCATGAACAGAGGCGCATAGATCGACACCAGCGGAGCGACGACGGCGACCCCCTGCAGCAGCATGGTGATATAGGGTCCGGCTCCGGAGGCATCGTCCGCATGAGCGGAAGCGGTGAGCGGCTCTTGTTGTTGCATTGGGGATGTTTGCCGCGTTATTTGGGAGTGGCGGATTGCCGGTCGCTCGGTCGGCGGCCCATCGCACGCTGCCCGTTCATCGCCCGTTGCGACAAGAATTGTTCGACGGCCGCCGCCAGATCGTCGCAAATGGCCGCGGGTGCCGAGAATCCCGCGGATTTTGCCTTCGCTTCGTTTGCCGCGCCGTGGCCGGTTCGCACCAGCATGAGCGTGGCGCAGCCTGCCGCGGCACCCGCCTCGAGATCGCGCGGATCGTCGCCGATCATGGCGCTGGCGGCAAGGTCGAGCCCCAGCTCGCGCGCCGCCCGCTGCAGCAGGCCGGGCAGCGGTTTGCGGCAATCGCAGACGCGGCGGTAAGGCGGCTCGCCGATGTCGGGATGATGCGGACAGCAATAGATGCCGTCGACGCGGGCACCGGTCGCGGCCAATAAGTCCCGTAGGCGATCGTTGACCGCTGCGACGTCCATTTCGCTTGCCATGCCACGGGCGACCGCCGACTGATTGGTGACGATCACCACCGGGATGCGGAGATCGTTCAGACGCCGCAGGGCTGCCGCCGCGCCTGGGATCAGGCGGACCTGGTCCGGATGCACCAGATAGTCCACGTCTTCGATGATGGTGCCGTCGCGGTCGAGGAAGACGGCGGCTTTGGCGAGGCCAGAGGGCTGCATGGCGGCCGATCCTAACGCAGTCGGCCGCCCCATGCACACGCAATCACCGGTCGGCGCGCCGCCCGTCCGCGGAGCCGGTGCGCGCCTAATCGCCGATGATCCAATCGGTCAGCAGCTTCAGATTGATGCTGACGATGAGGGCGGCGCTGGCCCAGCCCAGGACCAGCATCCAGCGCGGCGGGATGAAATCGCCCATGACCTTGCGGCGGCTCACGAACAGCATCAGCGGAACCACCGCGAACGGCAGTTGCAGGCTGAGAATGACCTGGGACAGGATGAGCAGCTCGGCGGTGCCGGACTCCTGATACAGCCAGGTCACGACGATGGCGGGCACGATGGCGACCAGCCTCGTGGCCAGGCGCCGCAGCCACATCGGCAGGCGAATCTGCAGGAAGCCCTGCATCACCACCTGGCCGGCCAGCGTCGCCGTCACCGTCGAATTGAGGCCCGAGGCGAGCAAGGCGACGGCGAAGAAGGTCGAGGCGAGGCCGAGGCCGAGCATGGGCGCCAGCAGCAGGTAGGCTTCCTGGATTTCGGCGACATCGGTCCGTCCCGCCTGATGAAAGGTCGCGGCGGCCAGGATCAGGATCGCGGAATTGATGAACAGCGCGATGGTCAGCGCGATCGTCGAGTCGATCGAGGCGAAGCGAATCGCCTCGCGTTTCTCCGCGACCGTGGGGCCGATCTTGCGACTCTGCACCACCGCCGTATGCAGATAGAGGTTATGCGGCATCACGGTGGCGCCGAGAATGCCGATGGCGAGATAGAGCATGTCGGGATTGCCGACGATCTCGGGCGACGGGAAATAGCCGGCGAGCACCGCGCCGATTTCCGGCGCGGATAAGGCGATCTCGACTCCGAAGCAGACGAGGATGAGCACGATCATGGCGATGATGAAAGCCTCGAGCCAGCGCACGCCCTTGTTCTGCAACCACAGGATCAGGAAGGCGTCGAGCGCGGTCAGCATGACGCCGAGCAGCAGGGGAATTCCGAACAGGAGCTGGAGCGCAATGGCCGTCCCGATCAGCTCGGCCAGATCGGTCGCGACGATGGCCACCTCGGCCAGCACCCAGAGCCCATAGCCCACCGGGCGCGGGAAGCGCTCGCGGCAGAGCTGCGCCAGGTCGCGCCCGGCGACGATGCCGATGCGCGAGCACAGCACCTGGAGCAGCATCGCCATCAGGCTGGAGATGAGCGCGACGGCCAGCAGGGTATAGCCATAGGCCGAGCCGCCAGCGAGCGCGGTCGCCCAGTTGCCGGGGTCCATATAGCCAACGGCCACCAGATAGCCAGGGCCGGCGAAAGCCGCGAGCTTGCGCAGGAACCCGGCGGCCAAGGCCGGCACCGGCACGCTGCTGTGGATCTCCGGCAGGCTCGGTAGAATATCCTTTATTTTTTGCGAGTCTTCGGACAAGGGAGCTCGCGCGGCTCCCGACTGCCGCTCGAGCAGGCTCTTGTCGACCGGACCGTGCATCGTAAAACGTCTCCTCCAAAAGCCCGCCTCGTCTTGGCGCGAGGTCGTGGGCCTGAAAATGCGTCGCAACATTAACGACGCTTGTTCAAAATATAGCCTCGGTTACAATTTCTCCGATTTGCCTCAGTGCGGCTGGCATTGTCAAGTCCGCGCGTCCCGGGCTAAATGGCGGCCATGATGACGACGGCAAAGACTCCGCCCCGCTCTCCCGCCCGGACTTCGCGCAACCGCAAGGCGTCCCACAGCCGATCCGACGTGCGCGCGTTGCTCGATCTGGAGGCTGGCCAGCGCGCCGCCAATTTTCGCCACACGCGCGAGGCGCGGCGGAGCGAGGTCACCGAGGATTATGTCGAGCTGATCGCCGATCTGATCGACAACGGCGGCGAGGCGCGCGCGGTCGATATCGCCAAGCGGCTCGGCGTGTCTCATGCGACCGTGGTCAAGACGATCACCCGGCTGCAGCAGAGCGGCCTGGTGACCAGCCGGCCCTATCGCGCGATCTTTCTCACGGACCAGGGCCGCCGCATCGCCGACCAGTCGCGTCAGCGGCACGAAATCGTGGTGAATTTCCTGCGCGCCATCGGCGTGAGCGACGAAACCGCCCACGCCGATGCCGAAGGCATGGAACATCACTGCAGCAGCGAAACGCTCGCCGCCTTCGCGCGCATCATCCGCCGGCGCGGACAGTCGTGAGGGACACCGTCAGGAGCCATCCGCTTCAGCCGCGGGGACCGTCAAAACCGGCCTCGCTAACCCCTTAGATTTCGAAGCCACTCAAGGTTGAGAGCGGGTAGGGCCGAATGCTATGGTCCGCGCCCAACGAAGAGCCGGCCAATGCTTGGCCATAGTTCGGCCCACATCGTGAGCCATGATTCCATCTAGTACTGGCTATCATTGAAGCAAGAGTCACCCCCACCCCGGCCCTCCCCCATCGAGGGGGAGGGGAAGTTATCGAGCAACATTGCGAATCCCCTCCACCCTTGTGGGGGAGGGTTAGGGTGG